>DATFXE010000412.1:0-2036 GCA_035258585.1 Roseiflexaceae bacterium
CCGCCGTAGGCTCCATCGACGTGGAACCACAGCCCTTCGGCCGCGCACAGATCGGCCAGCGCGCCGAGCGGGTCGATCGCGCCGGTGTTGACGGTGCCAGCGCTGGCCACGACACAGACTGGCCGCAGGCCAGCCGCGCGATCGGCGGCGATCTGGGCCTGGAGCCGCTCCATGTCGATTCGCTGATCACGGTCGGTCGCGATCTTGCGCAGGTAATCGTGGCCGATGCCGAGCAGCTCAACCGCTTTTTCGATGCAGCTGTGGCCCTGCGCCGACGTATAGACGACCATGGGCGCCACCTCATCCCGGAAGCCACGCGCGCGGATGGCGCCCTGCGCCTTGACGAAGCGCATCACCGCCAGCCCGACCAGGTTGGCCATGCTGCCGCCGCTGATCAGTAGGCTACCGCTCTCGACCGGGTAGTCCAGCAGGCGCTTCAGCCAGCCCAGCACGGCATGCTCGACATAGGTGGCGGCGTGGTCGCCGCCGGCCACACTGGAGTTCAGGCCGGCCGCCAGTAGCTCGGCCAGCACGGCCAGTGGCGCGGCGGGTGAGTTGACCCAGGCAAAAAAGCGCGGGCTGATATTGCCCATCGGGTAGGGCAGAACCGATTCGGCCACTGTATCTAGCACCTCGCCGGCAGGGCGGCCCTGGCCCGGTAGCGGCTGGCCCAGCAGGCGCTGGCGCAGCGCATCCGGCACGCGGCGGCGGCAGGGCGCCTCAGGCAGCGTGGCCAACTGCTCGGCGATCAGATCGACCGCGCGGTAGCCAAGCTGGCGAAATTGATCGGGCGTGAGATCGATCATGGTTCTTGCTCCAGGTGCAGGTGAGAGGATGGGAGCTGGATTTAGAGACTTCTAACCTGCAACCGCTAATCTTCCGCGGCTGAGCCATGCCCCGATCCCGCTCGCCACAATGCCGGCCAGCAGCAGGTACCAGCTGCCCGGCAGCAGCAGCGCCCCGCCGATCGCCAGCGCGGCGGCCAGCAGTGCCACCGCCAGGCTGACGCGCTCGCGTAAGAGCGGCACAAGCAGGCCAATGAACGTCAGCGGGAACACCAGGTCGAGCCCGTACGCGGCGGGGTTGGGGATGAGATTGCCCAGCAGGATGCCGGCGATTGTGCTGCACTGCCAGACCACGTACATACTGAGGTTCGCGCCAAATTGGTAGGCCAGGCTGCCAGTCCCCTCCAGCCAGCGGCGCATACCGATCGCGTAGCTCTCGTCGGTGAGCTGAAACGCCAGCAGCGCCTTGGTTTCTGGCCGCGTTTCGCGCACAAATGGGGCCAGAGAAGCGGCCAGCAGCGCATGCCGTGCGTTGATGATCAGCGTGGTCAGCACGATCGCCAAGGGCGCGGCGCCGCTGGCGAACAGCCCGACGGCCGTGAACTGCGAGGCGCCAGCGAACACGAACAGCGACATCGCCAGCGTCTGCGCCCAGCCCAGCCCGGCTGCCAGTGCGCTGACGGCGTAGATTGCCCCGAACGGCGCGGCGCCCAGCCACAGCGGCATGGTTGCAGTGAAGCCGGCTCGGAAGTCGCTCTTGGCAACGTTGGAACGTTTGAACCCTTCGACAAGCTCAGGGCGAGCTGTTGGAAGGTTGGAACCTTCAGCTCGCTGGTGGTGGTCGGTCGCGGCCATTCCTCACTCCAAACAATAAAAACGCCCTGCGACGCGCGGACACGCCCAGAGCGCCAAACGTCCAAGCGGAGACAGCTTGCTACAGTATAGCAGCGACAAGCTAGTTCATACAGGGACAATCGACCGAATTCTTCGGCGCAATTGTCTGGAGCAATGCTGGCCAGGCGGCACGCCTCGGGTGAGAATCTATCAGAGCAGAGAGTTACTGATATGTGCATTGATTTGGCATATTTGGTGGGGGTTCGGGGGCGACGCCCAGAGGGCACCCGGCCGCCCCCGAACCCCCAGAAAGAATATTCCGTGTCTATGTACGGATCAGTAGAGCGGTGACCAAAAAGTTGACCAAGGCACCTTGGTGATAAAGAATCAGTGCGACAATATATGAACAGGCTCTAG
>DATFXE010000413.1:0-3464 GCA_035258585.1 Roseiflexaceae bacterium
ACCGTCCCATCGTCGCCGCCGCCGACGACCAGCTGGCCGTCGGCAGACAGCGCCACAGCCCGGATCGCGCCGGTGTGGCCTGAGAGGGTCGCCAGTGGCCGCCCGCTGCTGGCTTCCCACAGCCGCACCGTGCCATCCCCACCGCCGCTGGCGACCAACTGGCCGTCGGCGCTGAGCGCCATACCCCAGGCCCCGCCGGTGTGACCCTGCACTGCCCACAGCGGCGTGCGGTCCGCCACCCGCCACAGCCAGACCTGCCCGGTCGACGTCCCCGCGGCCAACAACGCGCCATCGCCACTCAGCGCGACCGAGCCGGGGAAATGGAACGCTTCAGCCAGGACCGTGTCGGCCAACTCGGCCTCCACCAGGCGGGCGTCCTGCGCATCCACCTCGGCCAGGTAGGCCTGCCGAATCGCCAGACGCGCCAGGTCGAGACCGCGCAGGTGTCCGCGCCGCAAGCGCAGCAGGTTGACGACATTGCCCGGTCCATACCCCTGCGCACTGCGCGGCTGCTCGCGCCACGAGGCCAGCTGCATCAGCAGCTGGCGTTCCAGCGCAGCCGCATCGCCAGAGGCGCCTGCCAATCGCTCCAGCAGCGGCGTGGCAATCAGCTGCTCCTGGCTGCGCCGCACATAGTCTTTGGCGGTCGCTTGGACGAGGGCATGGCTGCGCACCAGCTGCGGCTGTCCATCCACAAGCTCATGCTGGACGGCCTCCACCAGCTGATCGGTGACGAACTCGAGGATGACCGGCTGCAGCGTGAAGGCCGGCTTCTCTGCGGCGCGCTCGATCAGCATGCGGCGGCGCAACGATTCAAGCGCGACCTGCGCCTCCCGCTGCGGCACCGCTTCGCCCAGATTGGCCAGCAAGGCGCTGATCGGGAGGAGCTCGCGCGCGATCGCCAGCCAATACACTATCGCCTGCTCCAGCGGTGTCGAGCGGCCAAATTGCTGCGCGAGCAACTGGCCAACGCCATTGAAAAACGCATCGCCCAGCGCCAGAAAGGCCGCCACATCACCGCCGAACAGATCGTGAATTGGTTCGGAAACCAGCTGGAGTGCCAGCGGATTGCCGCCGTACAGGCGCGAGAGCGCACTCACGCTGGTTGAAGTCGCGGTGATGTTTTTGGCTTCCAGGATGCGGTGGCAGGCGCGGTCGTCGAGACCAGTGAGTGGCAGTGTGCGCACCGGTGCGCTGCGGCCTTCGTGCGCCCCAGCTCGGCGGGCTTCTCGCGGCTGGTGAGGAGCAGACAGCTCTGATGCTCGCGCTCGCTCAGCGCGCGCAGCAACTCGCCATACTCGGCGTAGCCGGTGCGATAGGTGCCCGTCGGCGCGCCAGGCTGCATGACTGCCTCGAAATTGTCGAGGATCAGCAGGCAGCGCCGCTCGCGAAGGAGCTGAATGAGCCGCGCGATCTTGTCGCCGAGCTGCTCAGGTGGCGCCACCTGCTGATCGGAGACCGCACCGATGGTCTGGTCGAGCACGTCGGCGAGTGGAGGACCGTTTCGCAGCGAGCGGAACAGCACCAGATCAAACTGGGCTAGAACCTGGTGGGCAAGCATAATCGCCAGGCTGGACTTGCCCATCCCGCCAAGCCCGAGGATGGCAACGACCCTGCAGCGCTCATCCACAACCCAGCGCTGCAGGGTTTCGAACTCGCTCTCCCGCCCGTACAGCGTGGGGACGGCGATCGCCTCGCCCCAGTCAACCACCGACCGCCGTCGATCGGCCAGCGCGCTTGAAAGCACACGCGTGCTGCCCCGCTCACCGCTTGATATCGGTGGCAGGTCGGGGGGTCGAGGGCCTGCCAGAGCTGCAGCGGCACACTCACGTCGCGCAGCTGATGCACCCCCAGGTCGCGCCGTGCCACTCCTTCCGGCCACCGCGCGCCGATCAGATCGAGAGTCGCCTGGGTCAGTAGGATCTGCCCGCCCCGGCTCAGCGCCAAGATGCGCGACAGGCGGGTGAGCGTCGGCTCGGCCACATACCCCTCGCCCTGCCGTGTGGCCGCGCCACTATGCACTGCCATGCGAATGAGTAGCGGAGCCACCGCCTCCGGCCATGGCTCGGCCAGCAGCGCGCGCTGCAGCGCCAGCGCGCTCTGCAGCGCGGCACTCGCATCGGCGAACACACAGATGAAGCTATCGCCGGCCGTGTGCAGTACCTGGCCACTATACAGCGCGGTGAGCTGGTGGAGGATGGCGTGGTGGCGCGTGAGCGCCTGCTGCATCGCCGCTGGCGCGTGCTCCCAGCCCACCCTCGAGCCTTCAATATCCGTGGCCAGAAAGGTGAGAAGGCCCTCTGATAGCACCCTGTCTGGTGCGTTCGCAGGCGCGAGCGCTGTGGCGGGTGCGGGGAGCGAGACGGCCGTCGATGAGTGCTCGGCCAGCAAGCGCGCGAACCAGGCGTCATCGAAGGAAACGAGGCGACGCGGCCCATCCTGGCTGACGTGTCGCCACAGGGCCTGTGCTTCCTCCAGCTCCTGACCGACCGTAAACGCCTGATGGCGAAGGCAGAGGGCAATCAGTCGTTGCAGCGTCTCGGCCTTGGGGTATGACTCGCCGGTCTCCCACTTCTGAACGCTATGCCAGTGCACACCAATCTGTTCAGCCAGCTGGCCTTGCGTCAGCACTAATCGCCTGCGCAATTGTACTACTTGCTTACTAAACGCGTAGTTTCGCTGGCGGCAGCTGCGGTGTGAGCCCACGCTTCGACACTCCTGCTCGTGCGCTTGCCGCACGTGCCACCATACCCACTCTTACCCACTGATGCACGACGAAATGCCCAGGCGTACCCAGTGACTTTGTTGTGCAAAAGACATAGAGTGAGATGCAACAGCGCCGGGCAACGCTGCTCGATGGGCAGATCTGTCGCTGTGGCGTAATCCATCCGGCCACAATCATACCACTGTTTAGGGAATGTGTATATGTCTCGCCAGCACCCATCTCACATGTCCAAATACCAAACGAGGCTGAACCGCGAGGAGCTGGAGGCCCAGCTTGCAGCTGCGAGGGCACCAGATGAGCGTCGCCGCGTGCAGGTGCTGCTCTACCTGGCAGGGGGAGTGCCGTTGAGCGACATTGCTGGAATGACCGGCTATCGTCCACGCAGCATCCGGCAAATCGCCCAGCGCTATCTCGAGATTGGCGCCGATTCGCTTGTGGATCAGCGGGCCTTCGCTCAGGGTGCAGCGCCGATTCTCTCGGCGGAAGAGCAGATTGAGCTATGCAACGCACTCCAGAGTGTGCCGCCCGATGGTGGAGCGTGGACGGGAGGCAAGGTTGCGCAGTGGATGGCGGCCAAGACGGGAAAGCCGGTCCATCGCCAGCGTGGATGCGAGTATCTGCGGCGGTTTTGGACGAGCACAGGGCGGGAAGGTGATGAGCGCAGTGTTGAGCGGTGAGGCTGGGCGTAGCTCAAGCGTATGCATGCACACTCATGCGAAACAGCTTACCCACTCAAGCA
>DATFXE010000414.1:0-9132 GCA_035258585.1 Roseiflexaceae bacterium
CAATGACACGTTGCGTGGGAAGCTGGATGAGGTCACCCACCGCTGGGGCATCAAGGTGACGGCGGTCGAGATCCGCGAGATTCTCCCGCCAAAGGAGATTCAGGATGCCATGACGCGGCAGATGGCGGCGGAACGCAGCCGACGCGCCATGGTAACCGAGGCCGACGGCAAGCGCGAAGCGGCGGTGCGGGTGGCCGAGGGCCAGAAGCAGGCGACGATTCTGGAAGCCGAGGGCCAGAAGCAGGCCGCTGTTCTGCGCGCCGAAGGGTTCGCTCTGGCTTTGGCGAAAGTCTTTGAGGTGGCCCAGACTGTGGACAGCAAGACGATGAGCCTGCAATATCTGGATGCATTGAAGGCCTTGGGCGGGAGCGCAGCCACCAAGTTTGTAGTGCCAGTCGAATTCACGAACCTGCTGCGGCCCTTTCTGGAGCATACGAGTGACGCCGTAAACACTGGCTTGACCCGGTCGCGCTAGGCGATCAGCACATAGAGTGCGGCCGCATCAACGACCGGGCCTTCCAGCGTCGTGGCGCCATCGGCAGCGTACGTGATGCGCACGCCCTCGAATCAATCCTCCAGGTGATGATCAATCGATGGTATAGCCTCTGCTATAGCCCTACCCGAACATACTGATATGTGCATTGATTTGGCATATTTGGTGGGGGTTCGGGGGCGGCCGGGTGCCCTCTGGGCGTCGCCCCCGAACCCCCACCTCTGGGGAGGTCTGGAGGGGCCCGGGTACCCTCTGGGTGCCCCCTCCAGACCTCCCCAGAAAGAATATTCCGTGTAAGTAGAGGCTTTCGATCAGGCTGCCGGCGCAGTTGCTCAGGAGGATCTGCGGCACCAGCAGCGCCAAATGGCCTATCGTTGCTGCGGCCATTAGCCACGGGCGGCCGGCATATCAATACAGGTCGCCCGGCGCGACCAGGCCGCCAATGAGGCGGACCGGTTCGGCCGCCCTGAACCGCTCGCGCATCTCCGCGGTCGGCAGGCGCGCGAGGATTCGCCGCGCTGTCGCGTGCGCTTCGGCGGCCAGCTGGTCGTCGCCGTCCAGTTCAAGCAATGCCGCCAGGCTCCGCAGAAAGAGCGCCGGGTCGGCCTGCGGCCGTGCCAGCCGCACGGCTGATCGTAGATCGGCGACCGCCTCCCGCGTGCGCCCCAGCTTGCCCAGCGCCTGCGCGCGTGTGACCAGGGCAAGAACCTGGTACTTCGCCCGCGTGCGCCGGCTCCGCTCGAACGCCTCGCCCGCCAGCACGATCGCCTGCTCCGCCGCGCCACGGGCTAGGGCAATCTCTGCCTGGGCCTGACTGAAGCGCAACCTCCACAGCCAGCCGTGCCACGCGACCGCTTTTTGGACTGCGCCCTCAACCTCGCCTGCCAGCTGCTCGGCCCGTGCCACCTCGTGGCGCCGCGCGAGGTTCAGGAGCAGGTCGATGCTCGCGCTGACCAACGGCGGTGGGAAGCCGACCGAGCGGGCCATGTCGCGGGCTTCCTCTGCCAGCGCAGTATGGCCGTCGAAGTCAAAGACATCCAGGTGGAACCCGGCCGACATCGCGATCGAACGAGCCAGGAATGGCCCGATCCCGAACTCGCGGCCGAAGCGGGACGCTTCGTCGAAGATACGCCACGCCTCGTCGTAGCGGCCGGTGCCGGCCAGCGCCAGCCCCTGAACCTGGAGTCCCAGGATGGTGGAGTCGGTATCGTTGGCTGCACGGGCGACCTGAACCGCCTCGCGCGCGCACTCGGTTGCGCGGTCGAACTGCGCGGCCCAGCAGAGTGTGGTGGCATACAGCGGCAGAACGCTCGGTGTGGGCGAAACGCTCAAGGCCGTGGCCCGCGCCAATACTTGCTGATATTGGTCGACAGCCGATCCGACCTCCCCGTCGGAACCGGCGGCCCAAGCCAGCCAGAACCGCGCATCCATCGCCAGGTCAGCGCGCCCGGCCGATTCGGCTAGTTCGAGCGCCTGGCCCGCGTGGCGGCGCAGGGCCGGGGTATCCATCGACCAATTGCACGCCAGCGCCAGATCGAGCAGCACCTCCGCGCGCCGCTCCTGGCCCAGCGCTGGCAGTTCCACGAGCGCGGTCTCAAGCTCTCGCCGCGCGTCGGCCCACAGCGCCACGCTGGCGAAGGCCCGGCCCCGCCGAGCATGCAGCTCTGGGATCAGCCCGTCTCCCGTCGAGCGTTCCGCAATTGCGATCGCCTGGGCAAGGAGCGCGGCTTCCTCGCGATGTGCCGCCGCCCGACGGGCACGCTCGGCCGCCCGTGTGAGATAGCCGAGCGCGCGCACATGCTGTTCGGCCCGGACAGCATGATGCGCCAACAGGTCGAGCAACTCGTCGGCCCGCTCGCCGGTGATTCGCTCGATCCAGTCGGCGACCTGGCCGTGCAGCCGGCGCCGATCTGCTCGCGGCAGCATCTCGTAAGCCACATCGCGGATCAAATCGTGTTTGAAGGCATACTCACGATCGCCAATGAACCGCGACTGTAGTTGCAGTCGCAGCAGGTCGTGGCGCTCCAGTGTCTCGAGGTGCTCCGCGATCTCGCCACCCACGCCCAGGGCGACCAGCCCGCCGAGCCAGCAATGTCGCCCGAACACCGACGCGCACGCGATAATCTGCCGCTCCTCCGAGCTTAAGCGATCCAGCCGGGCCGCGATCAGTGCCTTGATGGCCGAAGGGATGCCCGTCTCGTCTGGGCGTTCCGCGATCGTCGCGATCAACTCCTCGACGAAGAGCGGATTGCCGCCCGCGCCACGACCGACCCGCTCGATCACCGCCTCGTCTAGCCCGCGCTCGTGGCACAGCGCGCGCGCCAATGCGAGTCCGGCCTCCTGGTCCAGGGGCTCGAGCTGGAGCGACATAGACGCGCGCAGGCCACCGCCCCAGGTCGGGCGGCGCTCCAGCAACTCAGGCCGCGCCTGGGCCACGATCAGCAGCGGCGCGCCCTGAGCGCGAGCGGCCACGAACTCGAGCAGGTTGAGTAGCGTCTCGTCAGCCCAGTGGATATCCTCGATCAGCACGCACAGCGGCCGGCGGCGGGCCAGCGCTTCGAGAAACCGGCGGACCGAGGCTTGCAAAGTGCGCTCGTCGGCCTGCACGGCGGAGCGATCGGCCGCGGTGTCCAGACCGCTCAACAGCGCCAGGTGACGCGCGATCTCGCCTGGGCCGCCCTCGGCGGCTGGGGCACCGATCACGCTGACGACAAGGTCGCCGAGCTTGCGGCGCGCCATCTCCGAGTCATCCTCGGGCATGACGCCGGCCGCCTCGCGCAGCGCCATCGAGAGTGCGCCATAGCCGAGCGCCTCGCCATAGGGCAGACAGCGCCCGTGGAGTAGCGTCGTCTCACCGAGCGCCTGGGCGCGGCGCTCGAACTCCGCGAGCAGGCGCGACTTGCCGATGCCTGGCTCGCCGAGGACGGTAATGAGCTGCGGCCGCGCCTCGCGCGCGACCCTCGTCCAGATCCCGAGCAGTAGCGTCAGCTCCTGGTCGCGGCCGACGAGCGGCGTCGTTCTGAGCGGCCGTGCCCACGGCATCGACGTGGCATCGATCGCTTCCCAAGCGGCGATGGGCCGATTCCGCTCGTCGGTCATGATCGGTGGAATCTCACGATAACGCACGCGCCCGCGCGTCGCCCGATAGGTTTCTTCGCCGACGACGACAGCCTTCGATGGCGCACCGCTCATCAGCCCTGCGGCGATGTTCACCGCACCGCCCATGACCGTATAGTCGCGCCGCTCCTCGGGGCCGACAAACCCGGCCATCACGTCGCCGGTGTTGATTCCGACCCGGACCTCGATCCGGCGCTCGTCAGGATCACCCGGCCTTATAAGCGCGAGATCTCGGATAGCCAAGCCCGCCCGGACGGCCCGCTCTGCGTCGTCCTCGTTGGCGATCGGCGCACCAAAGGCCGCCAACATCGCCTTGCCCATGATGTTGATAACCGTCCCGCCAAAGCGGTGGATCTCCGCCGATAGGCGCTCGGCGCACTGGTCGGCGAGCACCTTCAGATCCTCCGGATCAAGGCGTTCGGCCAGGGACGCGAAGCCGGGCAGATCGGCCGACAGGACCGTGACCCAACGCCGCTCCTCGCGGTACTGCGGCAAGGCGCGCTGGCGCACGATAGGCCCCAGCGCAGTCGCGATCTGGCCCCCCAGGAGTGTCTCCGCCTCGGCGTGGGTGGTAGGCGCTCGGAGGACGACGGGCGCGCTGACGCCACTGGCCTGGGTCTGGCCGCGCTGGTCAGCCAGGAGGTTCTCCGCCGTGCCTCCGGCGCGAATCGCCTCTAAGGCGGCTGCCACCTGCCGCATGCTGGCGAGCCGCTGCGCCGGCTCCTTGACCAACATGCGCTGCAGTAGTGTGCCCAGCGGCGGCGACACGTCTCGCCGAAATCGCTCAAGATCCGGAACCGGGTCTTCCAGAATACTAGTCAGCATGGGGGTGATCTGAGCGCCCTCGAACGGCCGCCGCCCAGCCAACAACTCGTACAGCAGCACGCCGAGCGACCAGATGTCGCTGCGCGCATCCAGCTCCACCCCGCGCAGGGCTTCGGGACTCATATAGGCCGGGCTGCCGAAGATCATGCCACTCTGCGTTAGGGTGGTGTCACCCTGCTGCAGGCGCGCCATGCCAAAATCGCTCAGGCGCGGTGTGCCATCGGCCGCGAGCAGCACATTCTCGGGCTTGAGGTCGCGGTGGATGATTCCGAGGTGATGGGCGCGGCTGAGAGCGTCGGCCAACTCCAGGCCGATCGTCAGGACTCGATCCAGCGGCAATTGCGGATCGCGCTGCTGCAAGGTGCGCAGGGACCCGCCTGGCACATACTCCATCACGATGCTGTATTGGCCAGCATGCTCAAATGCGGCCACCACGCCGACGATGTTGGGATGCTGCAGCTGGCGCAAGATGGCGCCTTCGCGCACGAAGCGGGCCAGAGCATCGGGATGCCGGGCAATCAGGTCCGGTTTGAGTCGCTTGATCGCCACGGGCTGACCAGTCACGCGATCGTGGCCGTGGTACACCTCGCCCTGGCCACCGGTGGCCAGCAGTTCCTCCGGCACATATCGCTCGTGGGGTGCTGGCTCCATCGCAACCGGCAGCGGAGAAGACTGGCGAGCTGTGGCGGCTGGCAGGTCGAGCTGGCGAGTGCGGATGGTCTCATACAGCGCCGTCGTCTCCTCCTCCGGCGCCGTGCCCAACTCGGCATCGAGGATGCGCACGCACTCCTGGTACTGACGCACCGCTGCCGCTGGCTGCCCAGCCCAGGCGTAGAGTCGCATGAGCGTGCGCTGGGCTGGCTCGTGTAGCCCATCGAGCGCCACCCAGCGTCGCGCATACCCAATCGCCGCATCCCACGCCTCCGCCGCGCGGTGTGCCGCGATGAGTTGCTCTAGCACCTGCCCATACAGCTGGCACAGGCTTTCACGCTGAAAGAATTGCCACTCATCGAAGGCTGGGCTGTCGGGCAGCGTAAAGCCGGCCAGGAAGTGGTCGTCGTACAGCGCGACTGCGGCCTCCAGGTGTGCGAGCCGCTCGGGCGCCAGGGCCGCGTCCGGCGCCGCCGGCAGACCAATCGTCACATGCTGGCGGAACGCGGCGCTGTCGAGCCAGAGGTCAATGGCGGGCTGCAGACGGATGGTCTCAGGGCTGACCTCGAGGAGCGCTTCGTCCAGTACGTGCTGGAGGCGGTGGAGCGTGCGGCGCAGGCGCGCGCGGCTTTCACTGTGGTTGCTCTCAGGCCAGAGCAAGGTTGCCAGGGCGTCGCGACTCTGGAGCTGGCCGCTCACGGCCAGGTAGACCAGCAGCGCCAGCGCCTTGCGCAGATTCAGCGTGATCGGCTGACCATTGTATTCCAGGCGCGGCGGGCCGAACACATACAGCTTGATGTGCGCCATGGCGTCCTCTCCCAATACCCTCCGATCGAACGTCATGCGGGACAATTATACACCTGCCGAGCAGGTCACGGCGGTGTCAGAAAGGACAGCCAACATCGGCCTTTAATACCCCATATGTCTATACCGAAATTTGAGCAAACAACCAACATTAGCACAAAGCGCTCGCTACCCACCGACGAGATGTAGAGAAAGGACGCCTGAGGGAACGGCGCTGGGAACGCCGCGTGGACGCGCCGATTGTAGACTGCATATCAACACAGAGCCAGAGCATACAAGGCGATGTGCCAGAGGCAAAATTGACACATATCGGCGACGTGCGCCACAGCGTGCGATGCCAGACTACAGGAGATGTACAATGGACTTCGATTCAATGCCAGCCACTTCTATCTCCATAGACGCCCGCTCGCGCGTCAGCGCGACACAGACGCGCTACGTGGTGGCAGCCGACGCACAGGAACTGACGTCTGCGCAGCTATGGGTGCGGACGTTGGCTGGCGACCAGGAAGCAAGCGCGGTGCTGCTGGCGCGTATCATGCCGCAGCCTAGAAATGACTGAGTGCTGCATAAAGAACTACTGATCTCTGCATTGGTTGCTTATCTTGTGGTGGGGGTGCGGGGGCGGCCAGGTGCCCACACCCAGAGGGTACCCGGCGTCGCCCCCACACCCCTACCACTGGGGAGGTCTGGAGGGGCCCGACTACCCTCTGGGTGCCCCTCCAGACCTCCCTAGCAGCCATCTTTAGCTGCTTACGAGCGGTCAATATTGAGCGTTGGTGGCAACCGCAGCCGCCAATGGTTCGTGGCGCACCCGTTGTGCCAGCGCCTCCGCCGGATGGATCGCGGCACGGCCTGCCAGGTCGCCGATCTGCTGGCGACAGCTTACCCCCGCGGCGATCACCACGGCGTCGGGCGCGGCGCGTACAGCTGGTAGCAGCGCTCGCTCGGCCATGGCGCGGCTGATCGCGTCGTGCTCGGCCTCGTAGCCGAACGAGCCCGCCATCCCACAGCAGCCCGAGTCGATCTCGCGCACGTCGTAGCCGCCCAGCGCGAGAGCCGTGTGTGTGGCAGCAGTGCCCGCCAGCGCTTTCTGGTGGCAGTGGCCGTGCAGCAGGGCCTGACGTTGGCCCTGCCTGTCGAGCACGTCGCCGAAGCGATCGACGTTCGCGGCCACAAATTCTTCGAAGGTCACGACCACGCGTGCCAGCGCCGCCCGCTGCGGGTGCCTGGTTAAGTCGCGGTATTCATCGCGGAAGCTCAAGATACAGGATGGCTCCAGCCCGACGATTGGCGTGCCGCGAGCCGCGTGCGCGCCGAGCTGCTCGAACACGCGCTCGGCCGCCAGCTTGGCCTCGCCGAGCAAACCCTTGCTGAGGAACGTGCGGCCGCAGCAGGTGTATGGCGGCACTATCACGTCATAGCCGGCCGCGCCTAGCAGAGTGTAGGCCGCTTGCGCGATCGCCGGGTAGTGATGTTCCGACCATGTGTCTACATACAGGACCACCTGGGCGGCCGGGTTGCCGTTTGTTTGCAACGCTGCTTGCATGCTGCCGGCGGAGAGCGGACCCGCGCCGCGCGCTTGCTTGCGGAGCCAGCCCGAAAAGCGCTCGGGCGCGAAGCGCGGCAACTGACGCTCAGGCGCGATGCGCAGCGCGCGGCGGACGAGTGCAGCCAGCGGCGGGATAGCCAGCATAGCGTTGGAAAGCCGCGCGAGCGTGCTGTTGGCGGTGATGAAGCGGCTTATGAGCGGGATCGAGCCAAACGCGCGCGTGCGCAGATCCAGGCCGTGCTCCTGATGATACAGATACAGCACCTCGCTGCGGATACGGGCCATGTCGACGGAGGACGGGCACTCGTGTTGACAGGCCTTGCAGCCCACGCATAGGTCCAGCACATCGTGCATCGCGTGGCTCACCAGCTGCTCGTGCGGGATGCGCCCATTCAAGGCGTTCCGCAGCGCATTGGCTCGCCCGCGCGTCGAGTCGCGCTCGTCGCGGGTGACCATGTAGCTGGGACACATGGTGCCACCAGTCACCTTCCGGCAGTAGCCCTGGCCGTTGCAGATCTCCACCGCGCCGGCGAAGCCGCCATCCCTCGACCAATCGAACTGCGTTTTGAGAGGGATGGTCTGATAGGTCGCCCCATAGCGCAGATTTTGGGTCATCGGCGGCCCATCGATGACCTTGCCCGGATTCATGCGTTGGTCTGGGTCGAAGGCGGCCTTGACCTGCTGGAAGGCGCTATACACGCCATCGCCAAAGATCCGCCGATTCAGCCATGTGCGGGCCAGGCCATCGCCGTGCTCGCTGCTCATGGTGCCGCGATAGTGCAGCACCAGATCGGCGGTGGCGCTGCTGATCTGGCGCATCTTCTCGATATCGCCGGCGCGCTTGAGATTGACGAACGGCAGCACATGCAGGCAGCCGGCGCTGGCGTGCGCGCCCATGGTCACCTCGACGCCCAGATCGCTGGTGATGCGCACGATATCGCGAATATAGGCCGCCAGCTGATCGACTGGCACCGCCACATCTTCGATGAAGTTGAGCGGCTTGAGATCGCCACGCAGGCGCATGAGCAGGCCGGCCTGCGCCTTGCGCATCTGCCAGATCGCCGCTTGCGACTCCTGATCCAGAAAGCGATAGCTGCGGCAGGCGGTGGTATGGCGCGCGAGATCGTGCTCGAGCCGCGCGACCTTTGCGCTCACCTCGGCCGGCGTGTCGACATAGAATTCTGTGATCAGTACCGACTCGGGGTCGTCGGCGCCCAGGAAGCGCGTAATGCTGAACTCGCCGCCGGCCGCGCGCTGCATGCGCATCAGATAGCGATCGATATGCTCAACTGCCGATGGGTCGCTACGCAGAATCAGCGGGACGGCTTCTAACGAAGCGTTCAGATCATCAAATGCCAGCAGAACGATCGCGGTGCAGCGCGGGAGCGGTACCAGACACAACTCGGCCTCGGTCAGCGTCGCCAGCGTGCCCTCGCTGCCGCAGATCAACTCGGCCAGGTTGATCGAGTTGGCGTCGAGCAGGCGATCGAGGTTGTAGCCACCGCAGCGCCGCCAGGTCGCCGGCCGCCGCGCATCCAGATCCGACCGCGCGCGCTCGACGATCGCCGGCACCTGCTGCCAGATTGACCCCAGCAGACCGCCGCGGGTCACCTGCTCGGCAATCGCACCGCGCGGAGTTGGCGCAAAGTGCGCGGCCGTGCCGTCGCTGAGAACCACGTCGACGGCGTGGAGG
>DATFXE010000415.1:0-2574 GCA_035258585.1 Roseiflexaceae bacterium
ACGAACGTGGCCGGCCCCATGTGGATGGTGCTCCCCGCCGTGACCGAGCGCGCTGTCACGGCGACAATGCCGGCGACGGCGAGCGCGCCCACCACGAAGCCCGCCAGCCCACTCAGCAGCGCCGGCAACCAGGCTGGTGTCCTGCGCGCTCCGCTCCGGTAGTTTTGCATGCCCGCGGCGATCCCGGCCACCGCCGCGAGCACGGTGGAGGCCACGATAAACACCGTCACCGCGAAAAAGGCGAACTCGTCGGGGTGGATCAGGTGATACGTTGTGTAACCAGGCGCAACGATATTGCCGATGATGATGCCAAGTGCCGCGAGCAAGCCGGCCACAAGCGGCGTCCAGCGCAGGCCCGTCAGCACCATGCCGGCGAGCAGCAGCATCACGACCATGACGATCAGCACTGGCGCGGTCAAGATCGGGATCAGCGCCTGGAGGCCGGCGTAGCCGACGGCCGCCCCCAACAGCGCCACCGCGGTCAGCTTGCCGAGGGGCGCGAGCGGTTGCCGCCCCTGCTGAGTTGAGCTTGGTATCGTCGAGTTCATTGCGCTCTCCTTCTCGCGAGCAACGGCGAGGTCATTCTGGCTCCGCGCGCCTTTGCTCGTCTGCTGGCTGCTGGTGAGGCGCCTCGCTACGCGCGATCTCCTTCTCGCGTAGGCGCTGCACCCACGCGATCTCCGCCTGCCACTGGTTGGCCATGTGCCGCATGGTATCCAACGTCGCTTCGAGCTGTTCGGGGCTCATGAACTGATTGTCTGCATTCTCCTGGACCAGGTTGTGCGCCTCGCTGTGTAAGTGCAGGGTATGCGCCTGACAGTAGTTGAGATAGTGATCGATCAGGTGCAGGCGCTCTTCGAGCGACAACAAACCCATATGCACCACCTTGTACCGGAAGAACTTCTGATATTCGCCGGGATTAGAGGTGGTGTCCATCATCAGCTCGTGGAAGCGCTTGCGGCCCAGCTCCGTGATTTGGAATGCGCGCAGCTGGCGTTCGCCACGTTGCTGTCCGGTGTCGACATGGGTCGCGATCAGCCCGGCCTGCTCCAGCTTCGTCAGGAGCGGATAGAGCGTTCCATTGCTGACCTTGGCCACCGGGCCGATCATGTCGTTGGTGATTTTGGCGATCAGATAGCCGTGCAACGGCCAGCGCATCAAGAGTGAGAGGATAATCAGTTCGTACATAGGTATCGTGCCCATCGACTCAGCGGCAGCATCGATAGACCAGGAAGACATGGTGGTAAGTTCAGTCTTGCAAACATGTCTATAAGACATATTCTAGTATAGATCGCAGCGATTGTCAAGCGAGACGGCCAGAGCGCGCAGGTGTCGGTGCGTGAACGCATCCCCGTGCATGTGCGCCCGTGGCTGAACCAGCTCAGCCCGCGCACCGGTTTTCGCTCGGCGGCGTGCTGCCGAGCGGGGGCAAATCGCGCTGCTGCGGCTCGCGCAGGAGGGGAGAGCTTGATCGTCGAGGACGATCATGACAGCGAGATACGCTTGCTGCCAAGGATCTCAGCGGCTCCATGATTTCAATGCGAGCTGAACTCTACCTCCGGGTACTCCTTTACCGTGCCTTGGAGCAAGGATGAGGTCTGGCTCTTCAGTGTCTGATCGAAGAATGCCACCAGATACGCCGCGGCGATGCGCAGCCCGCGTGCCCCATCGATGCTGCCAAGCACACCCAGCCGCCGCGCCAATGGGTTGAACCCGACCGCAACATCGCTGAAATTGAAGTGCCGCGCGCCCTGGATCCTCACCTGATAGCCATGCGGCGCCTTGGCGACGATGGCTGCCAGCTCGTCATTGGCCTTCTGCAGCGCTGGAGTGTCATCATTGTTTCCTGGCTCGCTCATCATCAGCAGCACGGGCCGATCCAGTCCGCTGCGCACCACGCTGCCATACGGCGAGCCATCGAGATTGGCCGCCGCTGTGCAGCGCGCATCGAGATGGCACGCTTCGAGTGCGGCCGCCCCGCCGAACGAGTGGCCCAGCAACCCGACGTGCTGCACATCCAGCCGCCCCACGAATGGGCTGCTCGGATCGCCGTTCAGGCGCATCGCCTCGCCGATCGCAAAGCGATCGTCCGCCGCCCAGATCGCCACCAGTGCATCGCCGCGCTGCTGCGCCTGCTCGGGGGTGACGTCGTCGGCAATCGTCCCCAAGCTGCTGCGCTCGATGACCTGCCCACCCAGCAGCGTGATCGAGGCGCTGTAGGTCGGATTCAGGCCGATGACTATGTAGCCGTGGCTGGCCAGGTCTTCGGCCAGGGTGGTGTATTCGGGGACTAGCGGCCCGAGTCCTGGCTCGAAGACCAGCACCGGGAAGGGCCCGCCTTGCGACGTAAGCCGGGCGTCAGTGGCGTGACTGTGAACCTTGGCAAGCGCTTGGAACAACAGCGATCCGATTCCGCGATCAGCTTGGCGGGCGCGCGCCCAATCCGGTGGCTTGTACGGCAGGGGCGCTCCGTCGTGCTCGGCCGGATAGGAGATCCACACCGCGAGCGTACGGTACTGGCCCGGTGTGCCAGCGAGAGTCTCCTGGCGCGACGGGTCGGTCCAGGTGGTGATC
>DATFXE010000416.1:0-2689 GCA_035258585.1 Roseiflexaceae bacterium
CCGGCGCGATGGCGTGAATGTCTGGAGTGGGATCGCGCCGGCGCTGATCAAGCAGCAGATCCCGGCGGTGATCGCCAACCAGCTGCCGATCAGGGATGCCTGCGCGATCGCCTTCGGCAAGCAGTTCTACGGCGCGCTGGTGGGTGGGCTGCCGATCGAGCGCGCGGTGGCGGCCGGGCGGATCGCCGCCTACAACGCCGACAAGGACGGGCGCGACTGGGGCGTGCCGGTGCTGTATTTGCGCGACGCCGACGGAGTGCTGTTCGGGGGCGCGGCGGACGAGAGCGTACGAGAGCAGGCCGCCGCGAGCGCGAAGGTGGTGATCGATCAACGCGTCGGCGAGGTCGCGGCCGGCGCAGTGCTGATTGGCGCGGCGATCAAGCAGATCACCTCCGGCATTCTCAGCGTCACCCAGACGCTTGGCACTGTCGCAGGCGATGTGACCGGCGCGAAGATCGGGACGATGGGCGGCGGCGAAGCCAAGATTGAGACAAACGTGGAGAAACTTGAGTCGGGGGGGAATGTGACCGGGGCGACGATCGACAATTTATGATGATCATCGATATCCCACCCCCATCCTTCATCCCTTGCGCGAAGTGCTCTACTGATTTTCTCAGGGAGGTCTGGAGGGGGCCATTGGCCCTCCAGACCTCCGTTTTGGTGCTCACTGGGGTAGGTAAGGAAGGGCACAGCCCTTCCTGATGCCTTTTCTGGTGGTCGTGCTGGCGGCAAGGCCGCCAGCACGACCACCAGAAAAATCTGCTCTGGGGGCGGGCAATGCCCGCCCCCAGGCCCCCACCAAAAGATACCCGATCGATGCGCGGATCAGTAGAAGCGCACCAGCCGGTCGATCGTCACACGAATGGCCTGAGTGAACTCGGCGGCCATCGACTCGGCCGTGATGCCGATGCGCGTCATCAGCGCGGCGTACTTCGCGGCATACTCGGGCAGCGTGGATCGCGGCGCGTCGTCACGAAGCAGCTCGGCTCGCCCCTCCAGCAGCACCACATCCTCGCCCTCGTCGGCGGTGTCGAGCGCCAGCATGACCTGCGGGCTGTGGCGCAGATTGCGCATCTTCTGGGCCGCTGGCTTGCTGAAAATCAGAATCGTTGCGCCATCCCACAGGAACCAGACCGGCACCAAGTGCGGGCGGCCATCCGGCCGCACCGTGCTGAGCCAGATGATTGGCTCGCCGCGCAGACGCCGGTCGATATGCGCGCCCTTCGAGCCCGTCAGATCAAGCATGCGGGCCAGCCTTCTTCCAATCGCGGAATACGCTCAGCAGATCGTCGCGCGCCTGAGCCGGGATCGTCTCTTCCGTGAGCCGCCCGAGCGCGCCGATCGTCAGCCGTATCTGCCCGAGATAGTTCCGGCAGCCGGTACATGTGTCCAGGTGCTTCTCGAAGCGCGCCTGCTCCTGGGCGGATAGCGATCCTTCGAGGTAATCGGTCACAAGCTCGACCAGATCCTGGCATGTCAAGGTAGTGTCGTCGGTCATGTCCGTCCTACACATTATCCAAATACCGCTCGAGCGCACGCCTCACCTTGGAGCGCGCGCGGTGGAGCAGGACACGTTGATTAGACTCGCTAATGCCCAACACGTTACACACATCTTCTGAGGCCCATCCCTCGATGTCGCGCAGTGTGATCACCTCGCGCTGGCTGTCTGGGAGCGCGTCGATCGCTTGCTGGATCTGGGCGCGCGTCTCGGCCGAGAGCAGCCGCTCCTCGGGCAGCTCATCCCAATTATGTGGGTATGATTTCCATCCGCCGTGCCACTTATCCTCGCGCGGCCGAAATCGCTCCGGCTCGACCGCTGGCTCGCCCGGATCTGTATCGGGATTCCAGACCGCCGAGAATGGAATGCTGCGCCCTTCGCGCTGCCCGCGCGTCCTGGCGCGGTTGGTCAGAATACGGAAGAGCCACGTTTTCAGCGAGGAGCGGCCTTCGAAGCGGCCAAGCCCTTGCAGTACGCCCAGCCAGGTCTCCTGCACAACCTCCTCGGCTACAGCGTGGCTGGGCACGTACAGCATGGCCAGGCGAAGCAGCGAGCCATGGTAGCGATCGATCAGCGTCTCGAATGCCCGCTCGTCGCCCGAGCGCAGCGCCGCGATCAGGCTCAGTTCGTCGGCTGGCCCGCTCGATTCAGCCCCGGCGCCTGCTTGTGGGCTCCATATCATATCGCCAGCTTCTTGATCCATTCCTTGCTCTTTGTGCTATGCTTGGCTCGATCGGCAAGTATAGACTAAGTACAGGATTTCGCACATGCTCTAGAGTAGCCGCAGTATACCGCAGCTGACATGGGCGGTCAACCGCGTCTCGATCGACTTCGCACTTCGCGAGCGACCACATGTAACATCCACCAGTTCCACAGGACAATGTTTATATGGGCTAGGTAAGCTTGCTACTGAGCGCTGCACAAATAGCTAAACTTTGTGGTGGGGTGTGGGGCGGCTTCGCCGCCCCACACCCCAACTGGGGAGGTCTGGAGGGCCTTCGGCCCTCCAGACCTCCCCAGCAGCCATCTTTAGCTGCTTATGCAGCGGTCAATAAGAGAGGAGAATCGTTTCCATGTCTCACACCACCCTGACCGTCTACGGCGCCACCTGGTGTAGCGACTGCAAGCGCGCCAAGAAGTTCCTCGGTGAGCAGCGCGTTCACTACAACTGGGTCGACGTCGAGCAGGATG
>DATFXE010000417.1:0-4367 GCA_035258585.1 Roseiflexaceae bacterium
GGCGCCCGTGGCGGCGCCGGGCTCCTGCTCATCTGGAAGATCCTCGACCGTCACGCCCCAGCCGCGCAGGATACTCTTGACCCGCCTGATGTTGTCACGCGCACCTCGAATCCCGTTCACGATCTGAAGCGGAGCATCCTCCTCATCACCATATTTTGATGCCTGTCGGAGGAGGATTCGCAAGTTGCCGCGATAGGTCGCGAGCAGGGTTTGCTGGTGGGCGATATCTTCCTGGCTGGCCATTGTTGCGCGCCTTTCTATCGGACAGAGCTGGACGAGTCAGCCATGTCGGGAGGCTCGTCGTTGGGGCCATCTACGACGGCGGTGCCCCAGCCGCGCAAAATGCCCTTGATTCGTCGAATGTTGTCGCGGTTCTCCTGGAGGCTGTTCGCGATATACACGGGCGTTTCGTCCTCACCACCGTAGTGCGCTGCCTGCTTGACCAGGTGCGCGAGGTTGCGCCTATGGATCTCCAGCAGGCGCAGCTGATGGTTGATATCTTCCTGGCTGGGCATAATTACGCGGTCTCCTACACAACACTGGGGCGGGCACTTCGATTGTATCATGAGACAGAACGTTGCGCAGCGCGTTCTTCGCA
The DNA here is from genome assembly GCA_035258585.1 of Roseiflexaceae bacterium. Taxonomy (GTDB): domain Bacteria; phylum Chloroflexota; class Chloroflexia; order Chloroflexales; family Roseiflexaceae; genus DATFXE01. The sequence continues at coordinate 599 of DATFXE010000417.1, forward strand.
TTTTTCGGCAGAAGAAATACGGCTCTTCTGCGCTCGTCCGCGCTGCGCCCCCGTAGGGGGTCCAATTGACTCGCGCGTGCTACTATGGCGAGGGCCGGCCATCGCGCCACAGCCCGTACGCCGTGATGCCGTGCTTACGCGGCAACCCCAGCTCGGATGGGGTTGGCTCGGTGAGTATCAAGGCGATGCTCAGGCCGCGGCGCTTGAGGGCGAGCAGCTGTGCCACCAGGTCGGCGCCGCGCTGGCCAGTGATCACGACCACCGTGCTGCCCCAGCCCAGGTGCGCGGCGGCGCGGCTGGCCAGCGCCGGCAGGTCGCCCGTCGCAGCCGGCTCCAGACGGCCAAGCGTGCCCAGCACGTCGATCAGGTGCGCGCGGCCCTGGGCCACCGGCAGATCGGCCGCTGGCGCCGCCGTCGCCGCATCGTAGCCGGTGGTGCAGAGCCCGACCGGCTGGCGACGCTCGGTCAGGTGTGCGGCGATCGAGGCGGCGGCGATCAGCGCGCGCTCCATGATGTCGTAGGGGAAGCGGCCGCCGTACTCCTCGCGCGAGAACGCCAGCGCGATCATCGTCTCCAGAGCGATCGCCGGCTGATAGCGCCGCACCTGAGGCGCTCCGGCATGTGCGGTCGTCTTCCAGTCGATCCGCCGCACGCCGTCGGCGGCCTGGTATGGCCGCACCCCACTCGGCCGGGCCGGATCGCTGAACAGCCGCCGCGGGCTACCCAGCGTGCCGTAGGGTAGCGCGGCCGGCAGCCCGAGATCGGCCAGCGACAGCGTCGGTGGGTAGACCGTCAGCGAGTCCTGCTCCTGGCTGGTCAGGCTACGCTCTTCCAGCCCCAGCACGTCGCCGGTGCGCAGCGAGAGCGGGCCAAGCCGATAGTAGCCGCGCCGGTTGCCAACCAACGTGTAGGTCAGCACGTGCCGCTCGCCCGCGCCAAGCGAGATCACCTGGCGGATGGTGGGCGGGGTGTGCAGCGCCGCCGGCACGCTCTCGGTCAGGGTCAGCCAGGGGATGGGCAGCAGACCGCGGTTGGTCAGCTCGATCTCGACCGTGGCGCGCTCGCCGGGGAAGGCAGCCAGCGGCGAGCGGCGGCGCCAGCTCAGCTGCTTGATATCGCGCCGCAACCACAGTCGCGCCAGCACTTGCAGACCTACCAGCACATACAGCAGGTAGAAGAATAGCTCGCTGCGCAGCGCGGCGGCGATTGTGAACAGGAGCAGTGTCAGCCAGAAGAGTTCGTTCATATGTGTGAGGCTGGAGGCCGGAGGCTGGAGGCTGGAGGCTTGCTACACAAGTCTCCAGCCTCTAGCTCCCAGCCTCGCCAAGGTCAAGAGTCACTTCGCTCAAGATCGCATTCAGGATCACCGCGGCAGTGCGGCCGCGTAGCGCGCTCTCCGGCCGTACCAGCAGGCGGTGCCGCCAGATCGGTAATGTCAGAGTCTTGATATCGTCGGGGATGACATACTCGCGATTCTGGAGCGCCGCGAGCGCCTGGGCCGCGCGGAATAGCGCGAAGGTCGCGCGCGGGCTGCTGCCCAGCGCCAGATCGGGGTGGCCGCGGGTGGCGGCGGCCAGCCGAATGATATAGTCGCGCAGCGAGTCCTCCACGTGAATGCCCCACACCGCCTGCTGTAGCTCCGGCAGCCGCGCGCCGTCGACAACCTGTTCGATCGCGCCGATCGGGTGCGCGCCCTCCAGCGCCCGCAGCATGCGCGCCTCTTCTTCGGGTGTGGGATAGCCCAGTTCGACCTCGATCAGAAAGCGATCGAGCTGGGCCTCCGGCAGCGGAAAGGTGCCTTCGAACTCGACTGGATTCTGCGTCGCCAGGACCAGGAAGGGCTGCGAGAGCGTGCGGGTGACGCCATCCACGGTGACCTGGCCCTCGCCCATGGCTTCCAGCAGCGCGCTCTGGGTGCGCGGCGTGGCGCGGTTGATCTCGTCGGCCAGCAGAATATTGGCGAAGATCGGGCCGGGCTGAAAGCTGAACGCGCCTTCGTTCTGGCGGTAGATCGAAACGCCGAGCACGTCGTTCGGCAAGAGGTCGGGCGTACACTGCAGCCGCCGGAACGTCAACCCCAGCGAGATCGCCAGCGCCCGCGCCATCATTGTCTTGCCGACGCCCGGCACATCCTCCAGCAGGGCGTGGCCGCCGCACAGCAGCGCGACGAGCAGCAGATCGATCGTGGCCGCCTTGCCCACGATCACACGCGCGACGTTCTCACGCACCTGGGCGGCGAAGCCCTGGATATCTGCGATGGTAGCGGGCACGCTCACGGGAAACCTCTCTCGTCTCGGTCGGATGGCGAATCAGGGCTAGAATTGTATTGACCGCTGCATTGTCGGCGAAACGTATTTCGTAGTGCGTAGTGGGTGATGGCACCACTATGCAATAGGCACTACGCACTACATGGTTTCGTTCTTTATGCAGCGCTCAGTATTAGGCTTTGGATCTGGTACAGGCAGCCATTATATGTGTGTCCGCGCCGCTTGACAAGCGCATCGTTAGGCGAAAGCGTCGTGGCGAATTGTTGCGGTACAATAGGCGCGACCACGCATCGATGAACAAGGAGACAGCAATGACCAAGACACGCTGGGGTATTCTCGGCACCGGTAATATCGCCAGCCAGTTCGCGCGCGGGCTGGCGGCGCTGGACGACGCCGAGTTGGTGGCGGTTGGGTCGCGGACGGCTGGGTCGGCCCAGGCATTTGGCGAGCGATTCAAGGTGCCACACCGCCACGACAGCTACGAGGCGCTAGCGAACAATCCAGATGTCGACGCGGTCTATGTGGCGACACCGCACACGCTGCACAAGGACAACACGCTGCTGAGCCTCCGGGCCGGCAAGGCGGTGCTGTGCGAGAAGCCGTTCGCGATCAACGCCGGCCAGGCCGAATCCATGATCGCCACAGCGCGCGAGCGTGGGGTGTTTTTGATGGAGGCGATGTGGACGCGCTTTCTGCCGCACATGGTTCGGCTGCGCGAGCTGCTAACAGCTCAGGCGATCGGCGAGCTGCGCATGCTGCAGGCCGATTTCGGCTTTCGCACCAGCTTCAACCCGCACAGTCGTCTGTTCGATCTGGCCCTCGGTGGCGGCGCGCTGCTGGACGTAGGGATCTACACCGTCTCGCTGGCCTCCATGGTGTTCGGCTCACCCGAGCGCGTGACCAGCATGGCGCACCTTGGGGCGACCGGCGTCGACGAGCAGTCGGCCATGATCTTTGGCTACTCCGGTGGCCAGTTGGCGTTGCTCTCGCAGGCCATCCGCACCAATTCGCCGCACGAAGCGCTGTTTCTAGGAACCGCCGGCAAGATTCGTGTGCATACCTCGTGGTGGAAGGCGGCCCCCATGACCCTTTCAGTCGACGGCCGGCCGGATGAGCTGATCGAGGTGCCAGCGGTGGGCAATGGCTACAACTACGAGGCGGCCGAGGTCAGTCGCTGCCTACGCGAGGGCCGCGGCGAGAGCTCGGTGATGCCGCTCGACGAGACGCTGGCGATCATGCGCACGCTGGACGAGGTGCGGGCCCAGTGGGGGCTGCGCTACCCCGACGAAGCATAGATTCTCCTTGTGCTCGTTGGCAGTTAGCAGTCGGCAGTCGGCAATATTGCTAACTGCCAACTGCCGACTGCGAGAGTCTAAGACAAGGTTCTTGCGAACTTTACACTTTTGGGTGGGGGTTTGGGGCGGCTTCGCCGCCCCAAACCCCCAGCATTGGGGAGGTTTGGAGGGGCCCGGGTACCCTCTGGGTGCCCCCTCCGCACCTCC
>DATFXE010000418.1:0-2849 GCA_035258585.1 Roseiflexaceae bacterium
CCACGATCGATCTGCGGCTGGAGATCGCCCGCACGATTCGCCGCGTACGGCCCGATACCGTGCTGACCTGCGACCCGCGCTTCTTGTACCGAGAGTCCTACATCAACCACCCCGACCACCGCGCCGCCGCCGAGGCGACCCTGGCGGCGATCATGCCGATCGCCAACACCCGCCTGGCCGCGCTGGAGCTGCTGGAGGAAGGGCTGGAGCCACACGACGTCGGTGCGGTCTACCTGGCCGTGCCCGACCGCGCCACGCTGTGGATGCCGCTGGAGCAGGCCGACCTCGACCAGAAGATCGCCGCGCTGCGCGCACATAGTAGCCAGATGGGCGGCTGGGATGCGGCGAAGATGATCCGCGATTTCGCCGCGCATGCCGGCGAGGAGGCGCGCGCAGGCGGCGTCGAGTGCGAGCTGGCCGAGGCGTTCGTGTATATCGCGCTGAATCGCCAAACCGCCTCGGTGTGATGAGGCGTGCGGCACGGCGATAGCGCAGCGCTCATCCAATGCGGTCTGATTCTGCGCATTCATGAGTGGAAGTGGATGCAATGCATTCGGATTATCACAACAAGGAGATTCGTATGGCTGCCGAAGAAAACCGCGCTCTGATCCGTCGCTTTCTCGAAGAGCTCTTCAACCAGCACGACGTAGCCGCAATCGATCGGTACATCGCCGCCGACTACGTCGATCATGTCGTGCCGCCAGGGGTGCCGCCGACACGTGAAGGCTTCACACAGTTTATCAGGAGCTTCCTGGAGGCACTGCCTGATTTTCACTATACGATTGAGGATATGATCGTCGACGGCGATCGGGTCGCCGTGCGATTGACCGCAGACGGGACACAGCAGGGCGCGTTCAACGGTATCCCGCCCACCGGCAAACACGCCACCTGGAGCGAGATGCACATCGGCCGGATCAAAGACGGCGCGATCGTGGAACATTGGGGCGAGATCGATAACATGGGAATGCTGCAACAGCTGGGCGTCATCCCGGCCCCGCAGGCATAGCCGCGCCTGCCGCGGCACCCTGTGGTGAAGCGTGAGTCATCTCGGATTTAACAACCGGATGTTTTAGCATTGTGATGCAGTGCATCTCATATCGTTGTGGATGCAGCATTCCAATCTGCTGGTCACGCCTGGTCATTCGGAGCCGCTGCGCAGCTCCGAATGACCAGGCGTGACTGCTTTATTCTGTGGCTGGGATACCTCGCGTTCATTGCTTGACTCCCATCCCTCACAGCGGTAGAGTATATCGAACACACAGTCTCGGCGAGAGAGGACCCCCATGGAGAGCGACATCATTGTGTGGGAAACAGACGTAGCCGGCGCTCTTAGGCGAGCCGACCGCGAGCGACGCCTCATTTTGGCCGATTTTTCGAAGGAGCCCTGAGCAGGGTGCCTCGCGCTGGATACCGTGACGTATCCTGACACCTCGGTCAAGCGCTTCATCGCGCAGCACTTCATCCCGGTACGGCTGCTGCTCAATCGCTCTGAAGACCAGGCGCACTTTCGTACATATCGGGTTATCTGGACACCCACCATCGTGGTGATGGACCGGCGTGGCGCGGGGCACTACCAGTCGCCGGGCTACTTGCCGCCGGCCCTGTTCCTGGCCATGCTGCGGATCGGCCTGGCACGGGCGCAGATCGCCTGGGCCCGCTACGAAGAAGCCGCCGCACAGCTTGCCGCCGTGGCGGATGAGCGCGCCAGCGCGCTGGCGCCCGAGGCACTCTACTGGCTAGGGATCTGCTGGTATCTGCAAAGCCGCCGCCGCGCGCCGATGATGCGGGCATGGAACCGGCTGCGCCAGGAGCACCCAGACAGCATCTGGGCCGCGCGCGTGCCGCCCAACCAAGAGGACGAGCCTGAGCCATAACAGATCAGGCTAAGCAGATTGGAGTGCTACCTCGGCAAGGATGTACGATATATCGCATCACAAAGGTGTAGTATGCGCCTACAAACGTTCGCCGCGCCGGATAACTTGACCAGGGTCGGCGATGCCGAAGTGCACAAGGACAACCTGGCGCGCTACTACATCGACGGCGCGCGGGTGGCGATTGTGCGGCCCATGGGCCTGTTCACCGCGCTGGTCTGCGCCGACGGCACCACCCGCTATGTGATGTCCAGCGACTGGAGCGAGGCCGAGCACATGGGAGGAACGAATTCTGAGGGCGCACGATGAATGTAGATCAGGTGTTTGCCCGTGAGTACTGAGCGACCACAAATTGGCCTCGGCCTGGCCGCCTTGGGCCGCCCCGGCTACATCAACCTCGGCCACGCCGACGACCTCGGGCGCAATTACGACGTGGCTGCGATGCGCGCCCACGCCCACGCCGTGCTGGATGCGGCCTGGGAAGCTGGCGTGCACTACTTCGACGCCGCGCGCTCATACGGGCGGGCCGAGGAGTTCCTGGGCGAGTGGCTGCGCACGCGCCAGATACCGCCGGAGGCGGTCAGCGTAGGCTCGAAGTGGGGCTATGCCTATACGGCTGGCTGGCAGGTCGATACTGCCACGCACGAGATCAAAGAGCATTCGCTCGAGCAGCTGCGGCGGCAGTGGGCCGAGAGCCAGGCTAATCTGGGCGGCTACCTGCGCCTGTACCAGATCCACTCGGCCACGCTTGAGAGCGGCGTGCTCGACAATGCGGCGGTGCTATCCGAGCTGGCCGAGCTGAAGCGCGGCGGCCTGACGATCGGGCTTTCGCTGAGCGGCCCAGGCCAGGCGGCAACGCTCCATCGCGCGATCGAGGTGACGATCGATGGAGTACGGCTGTTCGGCAGCGCGCAGGCCACATGGAATGTGCTGGAGACGTCGGCTGGGCCGGCGCTCCATCGCGCCAGCGCGGCGGGG
>DATFXE010000419.1:0-4874 GCA_035258585.1 Roseiflexaceae bacterium
GGTCCACGAGCATTTCCCGCATGTCCCGATCTACGCCACGCCGGCGACTATCCGCCTGATCGAGGTCATGCTGGCCGACGCGCTGCGCGTGATGGAGCGCCGCGCGGCCGAGGAGCTGGAAATACCGCTCTACGACGCGGCGCTGGTTGCCTCGATGCTGCGGTCGCTGCGCCCCCTGGCGCTCGGCGAGCACACGCTGCCTGAGCTGCCGAACGTGTCCATCTCTGCGACGCGCGCCGGACATGTCGCCGGCGCGATCGGCCTGGGCTTCGCCGCGCCAGACGGGCGGCTGGTCGTCTCCGGCGATGTCAGCATGACCCCGCAGCGCACGATTCTGGGCGCGGCGGCTCCGGCGCTGCGCCACCCCGATCTGCTTATTCTGGAGAGCACCTACGGCGCGCGCATGCACCCCAACCGCCAAGCCGAGGAGCGCCGGCTGGCCCAGGCGGTCGCCGAGGGTGTCCAGCAGGGGCATGTGTTGGTGCCGGCCTTCGCGCTCGGGCGCGCCCAGGAGATCATCCTGATCCTGCGGGCCGCCCAGCGCGACGGGCAGATCCCAGAATTTCCGATCTTTGTCGACGGCCTGGTCCGCACCGTCTGCGCGGCCTATGCCGGCTTCCCCGAGGCCCTGACCCCCGCGCTGCGCAACCATATCCTGCGCGGCGGGCGTCCATTCTTCAGCGGCACGGTCAAGCCGATCGAGACCCCCATGCAGCGCGAGCGTATCCTGGCAGGTCCGCCCTGCTGTATTATCGCCAGCAGCGGCATGCTCACTGGCGGGCCAAGCGCCTTCTTCGCGGCGCGGCTACTCGATCGGCCTGACGCGTCGATCCTGATCACCGGCTACCAGGATGAGGAGGCGCCCGGCCGCAAGCTGCTCGACGCCGCCTCGGGCAGCGCTGGGACGCTGATGCTGGAAGGCAAACCGGTCACGCTGCGCTGCCGCGTCGAGAAGTACGCCCTGAGCGCGCACGCCGACGGTGCCGAGCTGGCCGGACTTGTAGGCGCGCTCAAGCCCAGGGCGGTCGCGCTAGTACACGGCGACTCCGAGGCACGTGCCGCCCTGGCCGCTCGCCTGCGCGACCAGACGGCAGTGCTGCTGCCGAGGGATGGAGAAACGCTGAGCGTGGGAAGTAAAGGGGTAGGGGAGAGAGGGAGTAGGGGAGTACGGGCGAACAACTCGTCCTTACTCCCCTACTCCCCTATTCCCCTACACGCGATGGGCGAAGGCGCGCCACTCGACACGGCCGGGCTGGAGCAGCTCTGGCAGGCGCTTGGCGACGGCAGCGGCGTACAGACCTTCGGCGTGCGCGATATCAGCCGCGCGTGGTACGGCGAGGCGGCGGGCGAGCTGGAGGAGCGGCAGACCGAGCACGTGTTGGAGGCAGCGCAGGCATACTTCGCGCCATTGCCGGGCGTGCCGGGGCTGTGGCGCGCGCGCACGCCAGTGGAGGCGCGACGGGCGCAGGCAGCCGGGGCGCAAGCGGCTGGTGGCCGCACGCACCCGCGGGTGGATCAGATGGCCATCCAGGCGATCGTCGATCGCCAGCTGGCGCAAGCGCCTGATCTGTACCGGCGCGGGGTGGATGCCGAGAGCGGGGCGGTGACGCTGGGCTTCTATTTTCCCGACGTGGCCGGCCAGCGCTATGCCGACCAGATCGCGGCGATCGCCGAGGAGACCGGGGTGAGCGTGACGATCGCGCCGCAGCCACACCAGGGCATGCTGGCCGAGGCCGCGCTGGCGGCCCTGCCCGAGGGGCTGACCACTAGCCGCGCCCCCTCGATTCTGTTCGACGAGCGCGCCGTGCGCGTCCGCTGCGATGGCTCGGCGGAACCAGACGCCATACACCAGGCGCAGCAGCGCTTCGAGGAACAGACCGGCTGGCGGCTGGAACTGGCGCTCACGGCACAACCCGAGGTAGCGCTCCAGGCGGCGCCGCCCTCCGATGCTCCCGAGCGGCTGAAGATGAACTTGGCAACATGGGCCGCTCAGGAGCTGTTCGGGCCGGAGACCGGCTGCTACAAGATTGGTGCCGATCAGCAGGCCGGCATCCTGATCCTGCGCTTCGAGTTCCCCGACGTAGCCGGCGCCCACTACGCCGACCAGATCGCCGAGCTGGCCCGCGCCACCGGCTGGCAGGTCCAGGTCCACCCGCAGGCCCACCAGGGCGCGCTCGACGCCGCGGCCCGTGCGGCGCTGCCGGATGGCATGACGCTGGTGGGCGCGCCGTCGATCGCGGCGGCGACACGCGAAGTCACGCTGCGTTGCCGCGGCGAAGCCGATCCAGCGGCAGTCGCTGCGGCCAAAGCTGCTTTCACGGAAAAGACGGGATGGAATTTAGTGATACGTGCCGCATCATAACGTACCGAAATCAAGAATCCGCGAATAATGCTAATCGACATGAATAGGTCACCCCTATATTCGCGTTATTCGCGGATCGTTTTCGCATGCTTGACCAGCGTTCTAGCGATCGAATATCTCCTCCACACAGCGCCCTTCCCACTCGCGGTGCGGCGCTATCCCGAGCAGCCGCGCGATCGTCGGCGCCGTGTCGAGCAGGGTGACCGGCCTGTCGATCGTGTAGCCCTGGCGGATGCCCGGCCCAGCCGCCAGCCAGGGAATGGTCATGTCCTCCGGCAGCTCGGTGCCGTGGTCGCGCTCGTGGCCGCCGTGATCGCTCTGGATCAGCACCGCGGCATCATCTGGTAGCGCGGCCAGCACCGTGCCCAGCGCCTCGTCAACGGTCTCGAGCTGTCGCAGATAGCCCTCCGACATCCAGCCGTAGTAGTGGCCCGCGGTGTCGACCGTGCCGAAGTAGACGAAGGCGAAATCGGGCACTCCCTCCGCAAACATGCGCGCGACCTCGATGGCGGTGATGCTGTCGCCGTCGGGCTGATAGCTGGTGTTGCGGAAGTAGGCGATGTCGAGGCTGCCGGGCCGCCCGATGTCGCGCAGCTCCTCCCAGTTGTAGAAGAACGCCGTGCGCTTGCCGGCCGCGTGCGCCAGGTCGAACAGGCCAGGAATCGGCCGCGCCATCGGCGACCACAGGTTCGAGGTGATGCCGTGGCGCGACGGCGGGACGCTGTGGAAGATCGAGGTGTGGCACGGCAGCGTGACCGAGGGCATCACGCTCGTCGCGCGCATGGTGGCGGCGGCGCGCTCGCTCAGAGCACGCAGGTTGGGGCAGCGCGCGGCCTCGATCGCGTCGGGGCGCAGGCCGTCGATCAGGATGAAGACAACCGGCATGGAATCCTCCATCGTGTAGATTCTTTTCACACAGGTGGCAGCATGGTATCATAGGCGCGAGGCAAGCAGAAACGCCGTGCTGGCGTGAGCAATAGGATGAAGTGATGACACCACCAATTCCTGCCGCCTGGCAGCCGATCCTGCATTCAGAGACCGAGAAGCCCTACTACCAGCAGCTCCAGCAGTTTTTGGCCGAAGAGCGGCGCAATCACACCGTCTTCCCGCCCGAGCAGGAGGTTTTCACCGCGCTGGAGCTGACGCCCTACGATCGTGCCAATGTGCTGCTGCTGGGCCAGGACCCCTACCATGACGACGGCCAGGCGCATGGGCTGGCCTTCTCGGTGCGGCCGGGCGTGCCGCCGCCGCCCTCGCTGGCGAACATGTTCAAGGAGCTGAAGAGCGATGTGGGCTTCCGTATTCCGAATAACGGTTACCTGGCGCCCTGGGCAAGGCAGGGCATGCTGCTGCTGAACGCAGTGCTGACCGTGCGCGCCCACGAGCCCAACTCACACAAGAACAAGGGCTGGGAGACCTTCACCGATGCTGTGATCCGCGCGATGAATGCGAAGCAAAGCCAGGTGGTGTTTGTGCTGTGGGGCGGGTACGCGCGCAAAAAAATGGCGCTGATCGATACCAGCCGCCACGTCGTGATCGAGTCGGCCCACCCCTCGCCGCTGTCGGCGCGCAACGGCTTCTTCGGCAGCCGCCCGTTCTCGCGGATCAACGCGGTGCTGCAAGCGGCGGATCAGCCCCAGATCGATTGGCAGCTTCCCAACCTCTAGAATGAAAAGGATTTACGCAAGCGGGAGGTTTGGAGGGCTTTGCCCTCCAAGAAGCTTTTGTTTTACGGGTGGTGCGGGCGACAAAGCCGCCCGCACCACCCGTAAAGAGAAATTTTTCGGGGGCCTGCGGCCCCCGCACCCCCAGCTGGCGAGTTTGCCAGCAGTATCATGAACATGTTTTCATCCCCTATCGCCGGCAGGCGACAATATTTTCACCCCACGCGGCTACCATAATCGATCTTCACGATCGAGCCATGCGGTAAGACGCCGTGAAGCGGCAACAACATGTGGCGAGCATCGCCAATCAGCCACATAACGTGATTGTCATCGCCCATAACGCCTGGGTTTGGCACACGGTTTTCTCTGTGCAAGCCGTTGAAATTGCGAGCCGGATGGATCGCCGTCATCGCACCATGCCAGAGGAGAACATCGATGCACCAACGCCGTCACGACCTTTCTGTCCAGATCTACCTGCGCTTGCTGGTAGTTGTAGCGATTCTGCTCGTGGGCGCGTCCATGGCGCCGCGCCTCGCCGCCGCAGCCGCGCCAGCACAGTTGGACTTAGAATTCGATGGCAGCGATAACGCCGCCAGCCTCAGCGCGTTCCTTGCGACTACACTGCCTGGAACGAACGCGCCAAACGGCGGCGCGACAGTCCACACGGCCGCGCCCGGCACGCTTCAGATCGTGACGAGCGCCGGTGACCTAGCACCATTCGGCGCGGGGCAGGATAACGCGCTAGCCTATCAATATGACAGCGCCGGCTCCTACACAATCGGCGCGCGCCTGCTCAAGCCAGTGTTCAGCACTCCCTACCAATCGGCCGGCATCTACATTGGCAAATT
>DATFXE010000420.1:0-9411 GCA_035258585.1 Roseiflexaceae bacterium
CCCGCGGCCGCGACGATGATCTTGGTCTGTGGCCAGTACAGGGTCGCCGGCCGCGCCGATTGGAGTTCGACCACGTTGATCCGGCTGCTTCCCTCAAGTGAAGCGTTCTGCGCGGCTACCAAGCCGACCATGTTCGAGCCGATTGCGTCGGCCAGCTTCGGCGCTACAGCCGGGTCGGGATAGGTAACCTGCACGACCATCTTCTGCTCGTCCGGCAGCGCCTGAACCGCAACATGCTTGTTGAGCAGCCAGTCGGCGTCGCGATCCAGGCCCAGCTGCGCGCTGATCTTGTCCAGCTCCTTCGGCGCCAGCGCCAGGTTGCGGAAGCTGTTCATCTTGTTCTGCAAGACGATATACAGGCCGTTGTCCAGCTGGTTCGCCACCACCTGGTAGGTCGCTTCGGACCGGAACAGCGCGTCCTGCTGGAACTGCCACTTGCTGAACCCATAGCCGCTCGCCGCCGCGACGAATGCCGTCAGCAGAATGACCCACCAGCGCCGGCGCAGGATGTTGACATAATCTGAGAGTAGCATAGTATCATTCCTCCGAAACGTTCAAACGTTCAAACGTTCGAACGTTCGAATGTTGATCCAGGTAGTGCAGTGCGAACACCAGGCCAACTGCGGCGATCAAGGCCAGCAGCGCACGCAGTGCCAGGTCGATGGCGATCGCCCGCGGGCCGTTCAGCAGCGCCGCCTGATCCGGGAGGTCGAGCACGCCGACATTGAGGCCGGGTGAGCCTTGCGTCGCGCGCGGGTCGCCCCAGTAGCGCAGGCCATTGGCCTTCAGCAGCGCGACCATGGCCTGCCCGATCGCAACTGCATCCTCTGGCCGTGCGGCCGTTATGGCGATGGCGACCACGTTATCCTGGCGCACGCCACTCAGCGCGCCCGACAGCCCTGCCTCGTCGATCGGATGCCCTCGTCGCGCAAGCTCGCGTGCCAGATCGCCTCGAAACGTCGCGCTGCTGGCGATCGCCGGCAGATCCAGCGCGGTCTTATCTTCGCCCAGATCGGTCAGCCCTGTCCCATCAGCGCCAGCGATCGGGCCGCGGGTAATCAGCAGGCGCACCGTCGTCCCATAGCGCGCGGGCTGGTCCGCCGTGGCGATGCCGCCGATCAGCGCGACGAGTAACGGCAGCGCCACGAGCAGCCACCAGCGGCGGCGCAGGATGTCCAGGTACAGGCGTAGCTCCATGTTTGCTTGACAAGATGACAAGATGACAAGATGATAATCGCGTTCTTCATCTTGTCATCGTGTCATTGATGACCTCGCGCATGCGCGCCAGGAAGACCTCGCGACTGAAGCGCTCGGCGTGACGGCGGATCACCGCCGGGTCATAGCAGTCGACTCGCGCGGTGGCGACGGCGGCAGCGATGGCGGCGGCCGACTGCTCGTAGAAAAATTGCCCGGTCACGCCCTCGATCACGGTCTCCAACGCGCCGCCGGCCGCGTAGGCGATCACGGGGCGGCCGGCCGACATCGCCTCCAGCGGCGTGATGCCGAAATCCTCTTCGCCTGGGAAGATAAACGCCTTGCAACTGGCGAACAGGTCGCGCCGTTGCTCCTCGCTGATCTGGCCCAGGAACACTACATTCGAGCCGGCTAGTGCCTCCAGCCGCTCGCGGTCGCGCCCGTCGCCGAACACCTTCAGCGGTAGGCCCAGCGCTGTAAATGCGCGGATCACAAGGTCGAGCCGTTTGTACGGGATCAGCCGCCCGCCGGCCAGATAAAAGTTACCTGGTGCCGGTGGCCGGTAGGGCGAAAGATCGACCGGCGGCGCGATCACCGTCGCGGTGCGGCCGTAGTAGCGCGCGATCCGCGCCGCGACCTCGCGCGAGTTGGCTACGAACTGATCGACGCGTGGTGTCGTGGCAACATCCCATAGTCTAACATAGCTGAGCATCAAGGGCAACACGGCGCGCTGGAGCCTGCCAAAGCCTTCGCGCTTGATATAATCGTCGGTGCGCCAGGCAAAGCGCATGGGCGTGTGGCAATAGCAAATATGTCGCGCGCCCGGCGCTGGAATGACACCCTTGGCATACGCGCTGCTACTACTCAGGATCAGATCGTAATCGCTCAGGTCGAAGCTCTCGAATGCGCTGGGATAGAGCAGGAAATATTTTTGAAAGTGGCGTCGCCAGCCTGGCAGCTTCTGCATCCAGGATGTGCGGATATCCCAGCTGCGATAGAACTCCGGCATCGCCTGCGGATCGTAGAGCGACGTGTAGACCGGAGCATCGGGGTGCAAATCGTGCAGCGCCTCAAGCACGCGCTCGGCGCCGCCGTACTGATTCAGGTAATCGTGGATGATCGCGACATGCATGGTCATTGCATCTGTCTCGGGCAAGCGCCATAAGCTACCAGCAAACTGGCGCTACGTCAAGAGACACGGATTCGGTCGCGGATACACGAATATCCCAGCGGTTCCGTGTATCCATGACCGAATCCATGTCCGCACTTGCGTAGAATCGTCGATCGCCATATAGTAGTAGCGATACATAATGATGTTACTGATCCAGGCATTGGTGAGCATCTTTTGGTGGGGGTTCGGGCGCAGCGGGGTACCCTCTGGTGCGCCCTCCAGACCTCCCTGAGGAAGGGTTTTCTGTACTTGGGCACGTATCAGTGATACTGCTGGCTTACTCAGATGGGAGGGATGGGAGGTTTGGAGGGCAAAGCCCTCCAAGAAGCATTTGGTTTTGCACCTGGTTCGGGCGGCAAAGCCGCCCGAACCAGGTGCAAAAAGAAACGTCTCGGGGGGCCAGCGGCCCCGGGTACCCTCTGGGTGACCCCCACCTGGCGAGTTTGCCCGCAGCATCATCAGTAGCTGGCTATCAATAAACCTAAGGGAGGCAACTAGAGAACTATGACCAGCGATCAAGCAGAGCTGCGCCGTGTCTTTACGAGTGCGAGCCTGGGTCACACGGCGTATCGGAGCTGGGCGCAGCAGGCGCGCCATGATCGGCGCTTCAACATCGCTCGCTTGTTTGAGGCGCTCGGTGCATCCAAGCTAGCGCGTGCCGAGCATGCCTTTCGGCAGCTTGACGAGACCGGTCTGACCGCCGGCAATGTCGATCGCGCGTTGGCCGGCCTGGAGCCCGAAGCGATCGCCACCGGCCCGATCACCGGCACCAACCCACTGGCGCGCGATATGCTGCTGCGCGCCCAGCGCGCGATTGCTGAGAACCGCGATCTGCGGGCCGATGAGATCGGTGATATCTACGTCTGTTCGACATGCGGCAACATTCGCGAGGGCCAGCTCTCCGGCGCCTGCCCGAACTGCGGATCGGTTCCCGAGGCGCACAGGGCCTTCCGTGCGATCGAGGGGATGGGCTCGCTTGGTCCACATGCCATTATGGCCTTCCTCGAGCACAGCGAAGAAGGCCTACGCAAGCTCTTCCATGGTGTGGACGAGGAGCTGCTCGCGCGCCGCCAGACCGACGATGGACCCTCGCTCAAGGAGTTGCTCGGTCATTTGGTCGATATCGACTCGGTGTTCCGCGAGCGCGCCTGGCTGCTGCTGGAGACGGACCGACCCGAGCTGCCACCGGCACATCCGCCACGCCTGACTGCGGCCAGCGCCTATCGCAGCCAGCCGAGCGACGCGATCCTGGATGCGTTCCACACCAGCCGCCGCCAGACACTCAACTTGCTGCGTGGCCTGACCAGCGCGGCCTGGCATCGCCTGGGCCACCACGAGCTCTATGGTGATATCAATCTGCTGCACCAGGGTAATTGGGTCGTCAAGCATGAGCACACGCATATGATCGAAATGGCTCAGCTGCGCCATGATCTGCTGCTGGCGGCCGATGGCGCATGCGAGGCACCGGCCGATCTGGAAGCGGCAGTGGTGACCGATGTCAGCGAAGGCGAGTGAGCCGAGAGCTGAGTGTTGAGGACTGAGGACTGAATATGTGAAACTCAGTCCTCAGTCCTCAGTCCTCGAACCTGAATATGCCGCGAGTTTCCAAACAATCGCGCTCCCCGGCCGTCGACCTTGAGGAGATCGCGCCAAATCGTTTTCTGGTGCATACTCCGCGCGTCAATGCCTTGATTAGAAGCGAGGGTGAGATCGCGGGCCGGCTGTTCGAGTTGACGAGTTGGCGCCGTGAAGGTATGCTTGCGCGACTGCGCGAGCGCGGCTTCGAGGTCCGCACGCTGGCCGATAGACTGGAGAAGCTGCCTGGACCGCCGGATGCGCCACCGATTGGCGGCGCGGGCTGGCGGCCGCTGTCCTCTGCAATCGAGCAGATCAGCCACTTCGACTTGCGCGGCCTGCGCTGGCGCCGGCTTGTACCCGAAACCCGCGATGGCCAGAGCGGCGTGACAGTGTACGATGGCTGGGTGCTGCGCCGCCGCAAGGGCCGCGCGGCCTCTTCATTCTACCTGGCCTTCAAGGAGCGCGGCGGCGGGATCGGCCTGCGCCCCCTGACCGAGACCGATGCTATCCTGTCCGGCTATGCCCAGGCGCTGGCGCTCGACTCGCGGCCGCTGCTGGTCGAGCGGCGTGGCGATATGTTGCTGCTGCCGAATGTCGAACTGCCGCCGCCATATCGTGAGGTTCTGAGTAGCATCGCCAAAGCTGGCGAGGACGGGCAGCTGGTGGATGAGCGGGGCTGGCCGCTGGCGCGCGAGCTGTTTGCGCGGTTGGGGGTCAGGCTAACTGAGGAGCCAACGTAACGACGCCGCCCAGCTACTGGAGCGGCGTCGTTCTTCCGGCGCTGTGCGAGCAAGCGGTAGCGCCACAGCCCGCTTGTCATTCGTACCGCGCGGCGCGGCGGCGGGCGCTCGTCGGTGTACCAACGGCGCGGCCGCATCTCGGCGCCAGCATGAATCGTCCGGCCGCCGCGTTCCGACGTGTCGAACATAAACGACACCTCCTAGTAACCAGCCCTAGATACGCCGAACCGGGGAGAGCACAATGGCTGTCCCCGGCTCTTTTCGATTGACGAGGTGACAAGGTGAGGGGGTGACAAGGTGACTGTTGTCGGGTGAAATCTCGCCCTGTCACCTTGTCACCCTGTCACCCGCTCACTGCCCGCGCTGGCGGTTGCGGTTGCGCAGGAACGGCGGGATATCCAGATCGTCGCTGCTGCTGAACGATGGCGTAGCGCGTGGCGCGGGCTGGGATGGCACGCGCTGCGGCTGAGGCGGCTGCGGCTGGGCCGCCGGAACCGACACCATCTGCGGCTGAGCCGCAACCTGGTGGTTGCCGTTCGCCACCGGCGCCGAGTAGGCCCGCGAGCGCTGGACGTTCGGCCGCGTGGCGTCGAAGCCCGTGGCGATCAGCGTCAGCTTGACCTGCCCAGGCGGGAAGTTCGGGTCGATCACCGCGCCAAAGATGATCTGCGCGTCGGGGTCGACGGCTTTGGCCACGATGTCGGCGGCCTCGTAGACTTCCAGGATGCCCAGATCCTCGCTGCCGACCACGTTGATCAGCACGCCCTTGGCGCCGTCGATGGAGACCTCCAGCAGCGGCGAGGCGATCGCCTCGTTGACCGCGTCGACCATACGGCTGTCGCCGCTGCCGCTGCCGATCGCCATGAGCGCCGAGCCCTGCTGGGCCATAATCGTCTTGACGTCGGCGAAGTCGACGTTGATCAGCCCACGCTGGGTGATCAGGTCGGAGATGCCCTGGATGCCCTGGCGCAGGACGTTATCGGCCATCTGGAAGGCCTGGAGCATCGAGGTGTTCTTGCTGGCTGTCTGTAGCAGCCGGTCGTTCGGGATGACGATCAGCGTGTCGACCATCGGCTTGAGCTGCTCGATGCCCTGCTCGGCCGTCTTGCGGCGATGGTTGCCCTCAAACGTGAACGGCTTGGTCACCACGCCGACCGTCAGCAAGCCCAGGTCCTGCGCGATGCTGGCGATCACCGGCGCAGCGCCCGTGCCGGTGCCGCCGCCCATGCCGGCGGTGATGAAGACCATGTCGGCGCCCTTGAGCGCCTCATAGATCTCCTCGGTGGTCTCTTCGGCGGCCTTCTGGCCGATCACTGGGTTGCCGCCCGAGCCGAGGCCTTTGGTGAGCTTGTCGCCGATCCGGATACGGACATCGGCCTGCGAGTGCATAAGCGCCTGCGCGTCGGTGTTGACGGTGATGAACTCGACCCCCTGCACGCCGTCCGCTACCATGCGATCGACCGCGTTCGAGCCGCCGCCGCCCGCACCCACCACCTTGATCAGCGCATGCGGTTCCGGATTGTTGAAGCCGCTGAAGTCTGCCATTGGTTGCCTCCTGTCGTCAGTCGTCAGTCGTCAGTCGTCAGTCGTCAGTCGTCAGTCGTCAGTCGTCAGTCGGCAGAGTACGATGACTGCTGACTGCTGACTGCTGACTGCTTACGGTAGGAATTCCCTGAGCCAGCCCTTGAAGCGATCGTATGCCGACCCAACCCCGCTGCGATCCGAGCCAGGGGTGGGTGCGTTGTGAAACGCCATGCCATGGCGCACGCCCCAACGCAGCAGGCCGACGCCCGTGGCATATGGCGGGCTGTCGATCGAGTCGGATAGCCCCGTCAGCTCGGACGGCGCCCCAACACGCACGGGGATGCCGAGCATATCGCGCATCAGCTCGTCGAAGCGCGGCAGCTGGGCCGATCCGCCCGTCAGTACCACGCCAGCCGGCAGCAGACCTTCATAGCCGCTGCGCCGGATCTCGTTATAGATCAGTTCGATCACCTCCTCCGCGCGCGCCTGCAGGATCTGATTCAGCATCGAGCGGCTGATCTGCTGCCGCTCGCCCGGCGTGAAGCCCTCGGCCTCGATCAGGTCGGAAGCTTCGTCGGCCGGCTCTTCGGCGATCGCCGCGCCGTACTTGAGCTTGAGATATTCGGCTGTGTTATGCGGCGTCTGCTGTACCAGCACAACGTCGTTGGTGAACTGATTGCCGCCGACCGGGATGACGCTGGTGTGCCAGATCCCGCCCTGCACGAACACCGCGATATCGGTGGTGCCGCCGCCGATATCCACCAGCACGACACCGCGATCCTTGTCTTCGGCCGACAGCACCGCCTCGCCCGAGGCCAGCGGCTGAAGCACCAGATCGTCGATCTCCACGCCGGCGCGCTGAACGCTTTTGATCAGGTTCTGGATCGCCATCACTTCGCCGGTGACGATGTGGGTCTCGACTTCCAGCCGGAAGCCCGACATGCCGATCGGATCGCGGATGCCCTCGTGGCCGTCCACCACATAGGCGCGTGGGATGACATGGATCACCTCGCGCTGGGTTGGGATGGCCACCGCCTGGGCTGCCTCCACGGCGCGGGCGATATCGTTGCGTGTGATCTCGTGGTCGCTGCGCGCCACGGCCACCACACCGCGGCTATTCAGCGATGAGATATGCCGGCCGGCCACGCCGACGAAGGCTGTGCCGATCCGGTAGCCCGACAGTCGCTCAGCCTTCTCGACGCTGGTGGCGATGGCGTTGACTGCGTCATCGATGTTGACCACCACGCCCTTGTCCAACCCCTTCGAGGGCGTCAGGCCGACTCCGAGCACGTTGGCGCGCCCGTTGTCCTGAACCTGCGCCACGATGGTGCAGACTTTTGTGGTGCCGACATCGATGCCGACGATGGTGCGATGAGCCATAGCGTTCCCCCCGAATTGTAGATTGTAGATTGCAGATTGTAGATTGGGTTTCCGCGCAATCTGCAATCTGCAATCTGCAATCTGCAATTATCAGGTATCATTGTGTTTCAGGCGCCTCAGTAGGCGCCGGCGCGCCTGGCACATCGTTCCGGTAGAACGGTGTGACCGGCCGCAGGTCGAGCAGTGTAAAGGCAGTGCGATCCTTCAGCAGCGTCCCCAACACCGAGAGCTTGTCATCCAGGTTATCGGATCGCCCGAAAATAATCGTGCGGTTGTCGGTTGTTGTGATGAACATCTTAGTGTCCAGGCTCCAGCCGATATGCGCCGGCCGGAGCCCCAGCTCGGCCGGCAGCCGCAGGCTCAGCACCCGCCCGAGCTTGAGTGCGTCGGCGTCGACCATATCATTCGGCTGGAGCGGCCGGTTGCTGCGATCCTCGATCACCAGCGTGTTGCTGACCGTCTTCGTATCGCTATCGAGCACGCGCCCGCTGGCGTCGAGCAGGTACAGCGTGCCGCCTGAGAGCCAGCGCACCTCCGGCCGGCGTTCGGTGATGGCGATCGACAGCCGATCCGGCAGCGCCACGCTGGCCTGGGCCTGTTCGATATAGGCGTTGCGCTTCAGCCGCTCGACGATCGCACGCGTATCGACCAGCCAGATCGATTGGCCGCGCGCGCCGGCCAGCTCGGCGATTATGCTCGACTTCATCGCCTGCGCGCCTTCGACGGCGATCTCGCGCACGGTGAAGCGCGGCGCGGTGGCGATATACAGCAGCCCGCCCAGCGCGGCGATCAGCAGCAGCAGGCTCGCGATTCGCCCGCTCACTACCCACGAACTGACCGCGGCGCGCGGTCCAGGCCGCACCGCCGATCCCGCGCGCATCGCCCGCGACCTGCGCCGCGCGGCGATCCGCTCGCGGGTGTTGGGCTGGTTGTAGTCGAATCGATCCATAGCCGGTCCCCAGTCGGCAGTCGGCAGTTCGCAGTAGGCTCAACTGCATACTGCCGGCTGCTGACAGTCTACTGCTCTTTGTGTCGCTCAAGCGCCAACTCGATCAAGCGGTCCAGCAGGGCGCCGTAGGCAAGGCCGCTGGCCTCCCACATTTTGGCGTACATGCTCACGGGCGTGAAGCCGGGCATGGTGTTGGCCTCGTTCACATACAGCGTGGAGCTGTCGCGGTCGAGCAGGAAGTCCACGCGCGCCAGCCCGGCCCCATCGATCGCCTTGAAAGCGCGCACCGCCATCTCGCGCACCTGCTTGGCCAGCGCATCCGAGATCGGCGCCGGGATCACAATCTTCGACTCGACACCAAGATATTTGGCCTCGTAGTCGTACCACTCGTTGGATGGCACGATCTCGCCCGGCACACTGGCCTGGGGCTGCTCGTTGCCGAGCACGCTGACCTCGATCTCGCGCGCGCTGATGCCCTGCTCGACCACGATGCGCCTATCGTAGCGCGCCGCCTCGTCCAGCCCCTGTGCCAGTGTAGTGCGGCCGGTGGCGCGGGTAATGCCGACGCTGCTGCCCATATTGGCGGGCTTGACGAACAGCGGGTAGCGCAGCTGAGCCTCGATTTGCTCGATCGAGCGGGCGCCATCGGCGCGCCACTCAGTTCGCCGAACCAGCAGCCAGGGCACCTGCGGCAGCCCAGCTGCGGAGAATGCGGCCTTCATCATGGCCTTGTCCATGCCCACCGCCGAGGCCAGCACGCCGCAGCCGACATACGGCACGCCCGCCAGCTCCATCAACCCCTGCACCGTGCCATCCTCGCCCATCGGGCCGTGCAGCACCGGGAACACCACCTCGATACCAGTGTTCAGTCGCCA
>DATFXE010000421.1:0-8244 GCA_035258585.1 Roseiflexaceae bacterium
GCGCTAGCGCGGTCCCACCCTCCGCCTCGATCGCCCGAACCGTCGCTTCGGCCTGCTGGCGGCGACGGCCCAGCACGCCGATCTTTGCACCGGCCAGCGCCAGCCCGCGCGCCATGACGCCACCGAGCACCCCCGTGCCGCCCGTGACGATCGCGACCTGGCCTTCGAGGCTGAAGAGATCTGTAAGCAGTGCCATATGAACTCCATACTATTAATGTCTCGTGTCTCGTGTCTCGTGTCTATCCTTCAGGGACGCGATAGGCGCGCTTAGCCAGGCCATAGGCACAGTCGTGGGCCATCTCGGCGGCCTCGTCCTCGGCCAGCAGCCCCTGCACCACCATGCCCGCCAGCCAGTCGCAGCTCACACGCCGCCACACGTCGTGGCGCGAGGGGATCGAGGCGAACGCGCGGGTGTCGTCGTTGAAGCCAGCCGTATTATACAACCCAGCCGTCTCGACCACCCGCTCGAAGTAGCGGCGCATACCGTTGACGCTGTCGAAGAACCACCACGGCGGGCCGAGCAGCACGGCCGGGTAATGGCCAGCCAGCGGCGCCAGCTCGCGGCTGTAGGTGCCCTCGTCGAGCGTGAACAGGATCAGGCGGAAGCGCGGATCGGCGCCGTAGGCATTCAGCAGCGGCTGGAGGTTGCGGGTCCATTCCGTCGCAATGGGGATGTCTGCACCTTTGTCCGGCCCGAAGCGCGCGAACACGGCTCGATTGTGGTTGCGCAGGCTGCCGACATGGAGCTGCATCACCAGCCCATCCTCGCAGCTCATGCGCGCGAACTCCATCAGCATGTGCGCCGTGAAACTCGCAGCATCGTCGTCGCTCACTTGATTCCGCAGCGCGCGTGCAAAAATGGCTGTAGCTTCGCCGTCGCTCAGGCGGGCAGTGTAGGGCGTCAGCGCAGCATGGTCGGTCGCCAGCGCGCCGAGTTCCTTGAAGACAGCGCGCCGCTGCTCCAGGGCGCGAATATAGCTGGCGTAGTCGACCACCTCGATGCTGGAGGCTTCGCCAAGCGCTGCGATCTGCCCCGACCAGCCCGAGGCTCCAATATTTACCACCGCGTCGGGGCGGAATGTCGGCCGGATATGACGCAGTCCGTCGGCGTGCAGCCTGCGGTGCTGCTCCAAGGTGTCGGTCGCCGCGTCGGTCGTGCTGAGCAGCTCGATGTGGAAGCGATCGAGCAGGGCGCGCGGCGAGAACTCGCCGCGGGCGATCTGGGCCTCCAGGTGGTCGTAGATCCGCTGTGCGCTTGCGCCATCCAGCCGCTCCCGCACGTCAAACAGGTTGACCAGCTCATCGGCCAGCCACAGGCCGGTGGGCGTGGCACGAAAGAGATAGAAGTGCTCGGCGAAGCGCTGCCAGATCCGGCGATGATCGGTCTCGACTTGCGTGCCGTCGCGGGTCGGCACGCCGAGATCCTCCAGCGCGATGCCCTGGCTGTAGAGCATGCGAAAGATGTAGTGGTCGGGGATGATGAACAGCTCGGCCGGTGTGCCCAAGCGTGCCGTAGAGTCGCCCAGCAGCGCGGGCGGGACGTGGCCATGCGGGCAGACCAGCGGCAGGTCTTTGACCGCAGCATACAGGTTGCGCGCAACCGCACGCTGGGCCGGGTCGGCGTCAAAGCAGCGATCGGGCGAGAGCGCCCAGGTGGTGCTTGGCATGATTTAGCTCCTTATTTCTGGCGATTCACTCCAGACGCCGGAAAACATTGCCGACCAGTGCTGTTTGTCTGACAAGTTGACGAATTCGGTATATGCCCAACATCATAGACCCGAGATATGAGACAGGAGACACGAGACAAGAGATTTTCTCGTGTCTCCGGTCTCCTCTCTCCCGTCTCGGATCTCCCGCCTCTACCCAGGCGTCGCCGCGGCCTGCTTGGCCGGACCCTCAGCAGCGATCGATTGGCGCGCCGCCGTGGGCGAGTACCCATCCAGGCGGCGATACACATACACGAACAGGTCGCGCGCGATCGCCGTGAGCGGCGCCGCCAGCACCACCCCCAGCAGACCAAACACTTGGCCCATCGCGATCAGAATCACCGTCAGGATGGCCGGGTGTACGCCCACGCTCTCGCCGATGATTCGCGGCACCAGGAAGTTATTTTCGAGTTGCTGAACCACGATGTACACCACCAGCACGGCGAGACCGGTCTGCACGCCGTTTTCGCCGCCAAAGAAGCCTAGCAGCACGCCGGGGATGGCGCCGATGATCGGGCCGATGATCGGAATCAGCTCGGTGATCCCCGCGACGATCGCGAGCAGCAGGATGTAGCGCACCTCGAAGCCAAGCAGTCGCAGCAGCAGCAGCCCAAGCCCGACCATAGTTCCGACGGCCAGGCCCAGGAACAGCTGGCCGCGGATGTAATCGCTGAGCACTTCGTCGGCCAGGCCCCAGATATTCCAAAAATCCGGCTGTGCACGCGCGGGCAGCAAGCGATCGATTAGCGCGCCGGCCTGGTCGCGGTCGTTGAGCACATAGAAGAGCCAGATCGGAATGATCAGGAAACCGATTAGGAAGGTCAGCGTATTGAGCACATTCAGCACCTGGGTGAAGATGAAGCTCCCGATGCCCTGCACATAGCCGGCAAGATTGGCCTGGGCAGTTTGCAGCGCGCTCCTGATGCCCTGTTCGATCGGCCGCTGGAGCGACTCCGGCACCAGGTTACGGTACTGCTCCACTAGATTGTTCCACATCGCCAGGAGTCGATCGGGGTCGGGGATGCTGCCGATCAGCTGCTGCACTTGGTCAACGGCCGGCGGGATGATAAAGGCGAACGAGCCGGCCAGCAGGCCAATCCCGCCGATATAGACCAGCAGAATCGCCGCCCAGCGCGGCAGGCGCCGATCCAGCCGATCGACGATCGGCATGAGCAAATAGGCCAGCACCAGCCCGATCGCAAACGGCGTCAGCGCTGGCGCGGCGCTCCATAGCAGCCAGCCGGCCGCGTACAGCGCCAGCAGCGCCAGCAGCCACTGCCCCAGCCGGCGCAGCCACGGCACCATCTCTTGCCAGGTGGCGCTGATCGGCTTTGCCACGATCTGGTCTGAAACAGCAGGCATCTGCGCTTCTGCCTCAATTGGTGCGGCCGGGCCATCCCTGGTGGCTTCTGCCAGCTCGCCGGCGCCAACCGGCGGCTCGATTCGTTGGGTGGAGCTTGGCGCCACGGCGCCTCCTTTCGTTGTGCTGATCGCTGGTTGGCGTCGCCATGTGCTATTATAGCAGGCAGGATACGATAACGAACACTCCATACAGCCACTCGAAAGCGAAAACAGATGGAAGCAGACGTGTTGGTGATTGGCGCGGGAGCGGCAGGTCTGGCGGCCGCGCGGGCGCTGGCGGATGCCGGGCGGCGCGTGATCGTGCTGGAGGCGCGCGACCGGATCGGCGGGCGCGTCTGGACCGATCGCGCCTTTGCGCCGATCCCGGTCGAGCGCGGCGCCGAGTTCATCCATGGCGATCGGGCCGACACCTGGGCGCTGATTCGCCGCGCCGGCATGCGCACCGAGTCATTCTCGCGCTGGCAGGGCCGCCGGATCGTCGCCGAGGACGGCCGGCTTGCCGGCGAGGAGCTGCTGCGCGCCCGGCCCGACCTCGAGGGCTTGTTTACACTGGAGGATCGGCTTGCGGAATACCGCGGACCGGGTCGCTCGCTGGCCGAGTGGCTGGAGGCGAATGGCTACAGCCCGCTGGCGGCGCATATCGCCGACATGCGCATGGCGCACTCCAACTGTGCCACGCCCGCCACGATCAGCGTGGCCGAGCTGGCCCACGAGCTGCGAATCGCCGACAAAGGTCCAGGCGACTTCCATATCCTGGATGGCTATGACCGCGTGCTTGCGCTGCTGGCCGATGGGCTCGATATCCGCCTTGGCACGGCCGTCACCGCGATCCGCTGGGATCAGGATGGAGTCGAGGTATGGACGAGCGGGGGCGAGCGGGCGAAGGGGAGAAGGGGCGAGCTTGAAACCTCACCCCCTCTCACCTTCGGGGCGCGCCACGCCGTCGTGACGCTGCCGCTGGCGCTGCTCAAAGCCGGCGCCGTCGCATTCGACCCACCGCTGCCACAGACCAAGCGCCACGCGATCGACAGGCTGGCGATGGCGCCGGCGATGAAGCTGCTGCTGCGCTTCGAGCAGCCGTTCTGGGATGCCGAGATGACCTTCCTGACCGGTCGCGATCCTGTGCCAGTCTGGTGGACGGTGCGCCGCGACGCGCCGCTGCTGACGGGCTTCATCACCGGCCCACGGGCGGCGCGGCTGGCGGCGCATGGCGCGGGCGGCGCGCTGGAGCAGGGGATAGCCGCGCTCACTGCGATCTTCGGCGACGCGCCGCGCCGGCTGTTTGTGGATGGGCAGGTGGTGGATTGGGCCGCCGACGAATGGGCGCGCGGCGGCTACAGCTCGGTGCCACCGGGGGCGCACGGCCAGCGCGCAGTGCTGGCCCAGCCGTCCGGCGCGCTGCACTTCGCCGGCGAGGCGACCGTGTTCGCCAACAACCCCGCCACTGTGCATGGCGCGCTGCACAGCGGCGAGCGGGCGGCCGGGGAGATTCTTCTGGCCTAAGGCATGGTTCAAAGATACTTTACAGTTTGTGGTGGGGGTCTGGGGGCGACGCCCAGAGGGCACCCGGCCGCCCCCAGACCCCCACCCTTGGGGAGGTTTGGAGGGGCCCGGGTACCCTCTGGGTGCCCCCTCCAAACCTCCCCAACTGTCAAGTTGATCGGGTTCGAATTGAACCATGCCTAACGCAAAATCAAGATAGCTTTGCGAGTTTGGCGTAGGGCTCGATCGCATCAGGAACACAAGCCTCTAGCCTCAAGTCCCCAGCCTCTGCCCCGCAAGGGCACTAGCCGATACTTAAAGGCGCCGCCTATAGGCTTGATGGAGCAACGACGCGTACTCTTCGTGCCTGCGAATATAGCTCACGACAAACCAGCACAGCGGTATAACTCTCAGGTGCTCCGCACGCGCATCCTCCAGCGCGACATGGATCAGCTTGCTGGCGATCCCGCGCCCGCGCGCGGCGGGCGGCACTTCGGTATGCGTGAAGGTGATCGTGTCGCCGTTCCGCTCGTATTCGGCCACCGCGAGGCCGTGATCGGTGCGCGCTTGGTAGCGCTGCGCCGCAGTGTTGTGCTCGATCTCGATGTCGTCGATATTTAATTCCACTTTTGTCAATGCTCCTCATATTGCTCCTGGGCGCATGGGCGGTTCGGGTCGCACAGTAGACCCGAACCGCCCATGCGCCTGAGTGATGCGCCGAAGCTACCTGCGCCGCACCAGCACCGAAGTAGCCAGGTTATCGCCCACCGAGTTGTCGGCCAGGTTCGGGTCGTCGCGAGTCAACGTCGAAGCGATCCCTGTGCCGCTCAGGTCGCGGTAGAGTGTGGCCGTCCAGCTGCCCAACACCCGAACGGACGACGCGATGTCGTCAAAGCCGAACACGCGCAGGTCGGGCGCGTCGGTCGTGAATTTCACGCAGCGGCCCTGGTAGTTCGGGTGCTCGTACAGGTATACTCCTGAGCCGCCATTGCACGCGTTCGCCGCGGGAATCGGAACCGCGCGCTCAATCTGAATCGAGGTGACCTGATTGTCGCCGATCGGGTTGTCGGCCAGATTCGGGTCATCGCCTGTGAAGGTCGAGGCGATCCCTGTGCCGTTCAGGTCGCGGTAGAGCGTGGCCGTCCAGCTGCCGACGAGGCGAATCGAGGATGCGGTGTCGTCAAACCCGACCGTGCGCAGGTCGGGCGAACCAGTGGTGAACTTCACGCAGCGGCCCTGGTAGTTCGCGTGCTCGTAGAGATAGACACCCTCACCGCCGTTGCAGTTGTCCGCCTGTGATATGCCACTGCGGCTCACACCAATCGAGCTGGCGCTATCGTCGCCGACCGTGTTGTTGCGCAGATCGGGGTCATCCTTGGTGAAGACCGATCGAGCCCCGCCATAGTTCTGATCGACATACAGCGCGGCCGTCCAACCACTGCCGACGAAGCGGATGGACGAGACGATATTGTTGAAGCTCAGTGGGCTCAAGTCGGGGTATGAGTCGGTCACCTTGGTACAGCGCCCGCGGAAATTGAGCTGGTCGTAGAGATACACGCCCTCGCCGCCATCGCAGAGCGTCTCCCTGGTGCCGCGGCGCGCGCCGACCGAGCTGGCCCGGTTATCGCCGATCGTATTGTTGACAAGATTCGCGTCGCTGTCGGTAAAAAAGGAAGAAGCGCCGCCGTAATCGCGGTTCTCAAACAGCGAGGTGATCCAATCGCCGACGATCCGCACTGACGAGGCGGTATCGTTGAAGTTGACCGCGCCCAGATCGGGGACGTCGCCGATGATCTTGATGCAGCGGCCCCGGTAATTCGGCGATTCGTAGAGATACACGCCATCGCCACCGTCGCATGCAGCGGTGGCCCGGAGCGCCCGCGCAGCCTGGGCTACGCCTGGCGCGCTGGGCAGAGCCAGCAACAAGGCAGCCAGCATAGCAATAAGCAGGAAGGTTTGTCTCTCCATACAGTTTTCACGCCAGGGAAGCCGTTTTGTCCGTCTAGCTGCGAGCATAGTGCCATCCTCCTCGTGTACACCCATTGCTAGCCAATAGACGCTGCTGCAGCAAAGTACTTGAGCCAAATGACGATCTAGTGTAGCAGGCAGCCCACGGCAGATAGTGTACCATGGCGCACCTGTTTACGGCTGGAGGACTCTAAGAAGTCCCGCACAGGAGTTACACCGGACCGACGTATGTATTTGGGGTACAAAAGCTATCTGGCGAATTTTTTACGGTGTCCAACATAATGGGGGCCGGGTCGCGGAGTAGCGAGGATGCTCGGTGGAGCAACCCAACGTCTCGCTTCACCTCCCGCGCCACGCGCTCGTTCACCCTGCCTGCTCAGCGCGGTCGGGTATAAGCGACGGGTGGCCGGCGACAAAACGTAGGCGCAGAGTTGCCTGACGATCGAGCCGCGTGAATGACCGCGCCCGGTGTATCGGAAGTTCGTAGAGTGCCAGCGATCTCCCCCCTGGCGCTCGATGATAGGGTGCGATACACGTTGGGGGCGGGATTGCAACCTCGCCCCGCCGCGGTGGTCACTCCATGCGCTACTCGATGAGTCGCCAGAACTCATTCATGCCGCCCGGCTCGGTGATCGCTTGCCAGCGCGCGAACCAGTCGGGCAAACGCGCGGCGACGGTCGGATGTTCCTGGAACGCAGCCAAGGCCTGCTCGAATGCACCCAAGCTGGCGATCTCAAGTTCGCAGGCGATGGTATCGAACGGACCAATCTCACTGGCGTAGACGCGCATCACGGCGTTGGGGTCCACGAGCTGTGCGAGTTGGCGATACTCAACCAGCAGCGCCAAGGCCTCTTCAAAGTATGGCTTCGTGACGATGAACGTGCGGCGATTCACCAGCATTGTCTACCTCCTGTGGTATCTCACTCCTGGCCTTGCGGCGACTACCACCCATCCATATGCAGGACCTCGTCGAGCGATTTCCGCGCCGCCGGTCTGAACGCCGTTCCCTTCGGATATGCCACGGGAATCAGCGTGGCCTGCGTGATCGACTCGTAGGGGATGCCGAGCACCTGTGCGACTTGCGCTTCGAACATCAAATGCAAGGTGGTCCAGCACGAGGCCAGGCCGCGGGCGCGCGCCGCGAGCATAAAGCTCCAGGTGGCCGGCAGAATCGAACCGTAGATGCTGGCCTGCTGAAACACCGCCATGTGGGACGGCTGCTCGACCCGCCCTGCGACACAGGCGATCACCAGGACGGGAACCTCGTGCAGGTGCTCGGCGAGATAGGCCGCCGACTTGCCAATACGCTCGAAGCTGGCGTGCGTCGTTGCGTCGAGGGCTCGCTGCTGCAGCGCGGCCACGGCTTGCGCGGAGTAGATTGCCCATGCCTGCCGATACAGGTCGGCGAGCGCCTGCTTTTTGGCACGATCGGTGACGACCACAAAGTGCCAGCCCTGCGCATTGCCGCCTGTCGGTGCCTGAAGCGCCAAGGCGAGGCATTCACGAATGACGTGCAGCTCGACCGGCCGATCGAGATCGAGGCGTCGGCGTACCGAGCGCGTCGTGGATAACAATTCGTCCGGCGATAGATTCAGGGCCACCATGGTACACTCCTTCACTGCTGCGGTTGATCTATCGGCTTGGAGATGCGCGACATCTTGTTTGCAGCACACGCCCAAACGGCGCCCTCGGGCGCGATTGCCGAGACATGCCGGCTGAGCCTGCC
>DATFXE010000422.1:0-8938 GCA_035258585.1 Roseiflexaceae bacterium
AGCGCCTGATCCGGCGGCCGCAGCACATCCGACAAGTATACAAGCGACAGCTCCGGATCCAGCGATCGCGCAGCCAGTGGGCGATCAAGCGGCGACCGCCCCGCCGCCCACTCACGCCCCGCAGGCCCCGCTCGAGGAGCGCGAAGTTGGCGGCCCACCTGCGACGCCATCGCCCTGACACGGCAACACAGCATTCGGGCATCAACGACTTTACACTGATCATCCCTGGGCTGGCAACGTAGAGACGCGATATATCGCGTCCCTACGTTGTCATGCAATGCCATGCATTGGAATCAGCCCCTCACCCCCCAACCCCTGCTACCGGCCCCATGCCACGCCCGAATCCGCGTCGAGCGCCATGCCTTGCGTGATCTGGCGCGGCTGGCCCACTTGGAGTGCGCCGTCGGCGCCGGTCCCAAGGTCGAGCACCCACAGGTCGAAGCTGTTGCCGCCAGGGGCGATCGCCAGGAAGGCCAGCTGCTTGCCGTCTGGCGAGAAGGCCGGCGCGCGTGCTGCGCCCATGCTTGTCAACTGGGTTGGCGGGCCGCCAGCCACAGGCATGGCGAACACGTCGGTGCGGCCGTTCGCCCGCGCGGCAAACGCCAGCCAACGGCCGTCGTGTGAGAAGGCCGGGTCGTAGCTCTGCGCCGGCGCGCCTGGGAATGGCGCGGCGCTGCCGCCCCGCGTATAGCGGTAGATTGTCGGCACACCCTCGCCGGCCGGCCCATAGGCGAACGCGATCGATTGGCCGTCGGGCGCGTAGGACAGCCGCCCGACATGGCCGCTCTCCTCGGCGTACAGCTGCGTGCCGCCGCTACTATCTGCCGGCGTGGCGAACAGTGAGAGGTGGAATTCAGCCGCCGGTTCGCCAGTTGGCGCGCCGGCCTGCCCGGCGAACGCGATCGTCGCGCCGTCCGGCGACCAGGCTGGGTAGAATGCCCAGGTGCTGGCGTAGATCCGCTCGTAGCTGTAGACCGAGCTGTCTGGGCCGTTCTGCGAGAGCCGCAGCGGCTCGCCTCCGGCGGCCGGCATCACCAGCAGATCGCTAAAGCTGGTGTCGCGCCGGATGTAGGCGATCCGCTGGCCGTTGGGCGACCATGCCGGCTGGAACGTGTCGCCGCTGCTGGTCAGCTGGCGGCCGGCCTGGCCTTCCCAAAGCCATATATTGCCGCCCTGCACGAACAGCAGCCGCCCCGCCAGCGCCGCGCCGCGTGCCGCAACCGTGGGCGCGGGGCCGGCGGGGCGCGCGGTCGGCTCGGTTGGGAGCGGCCCAAGCGCCGGGGTTGGCGTCGCCGTCGCGGCGGGTGAGGCGCAGGCAGTGAGTAGAGCCAGGGAGCTCAGCCACAGCGCTGTTTTAGGGCCAGGATGCCAGGGCGTCAGGTTTTTGAGAAAATGATGCTGGTGCTTGAATCGTAAACGCATCATCGCCGCTCGACATGCTCGCGCTCGGCTGGCACACCCTGGGTAGCACGCCGCCGCAGCCGCCCGCCGACCCAGCTCAGTATGCGCCGCCAGACATAGCGGGGCGGCTTGACCTCGGGTCGCAGCAGATCTTCCGGTAGTGTGGCCGGCAGCAGCGCGCGCAGCGCGCCAGGCACAGCGGCGAAGGTCATCGGCGTTTGCCCGATATGATCGCCATCCACCTGCACGGGCAGCGGGCGCCGGGCCGAGATCTTGATCTCGCGCGCGCGATGATATTCGATCTCGGGATCGAGGCTGTAGCGTCGCCTCACCACCGACAGCGCACGTAACGGCGCGCTCCACAGGCTGTTGCCCTTGATGATGCACACATCCAGCAGCCCATCGTCGAGGCTGGCGCGCGCGGTGATCTTCACCACGCCGCCGTACAGCTGGCTGTTGCCCAGCACAATCATCAGCACGCGCCCGCGCACCTTCCGGCCGTCAAGTGTGATCCGCGCCGGCGTGCCGCGGAAGCGGCCGGCCAGATTGGCCGCGCGCAGCAGGTAAGCCAGGGCGCCGAAGCGCCGCTTCTCGTCGGCGCGCACCTCGGCCGTCACGGCCGCGTCGAAGCCGACCCCACACATCAGCAGGAAGTAGCGATCGCCGGCCCGCCCCAGGTCGATCGTGCGAATCTGCGCGTTCAGCAGCGCCTCCGCGGCGGCGCGCGGCTGGAGCGGCAAGCCAAGCTCGCGCACCCACACGTTCACCGTGCCGATCGGCAGCGCGGCCAGCGCCGTCTCGGTGCCGGCCAGCCCGTTGACGACCTCGTTGACAGTGCCGTCGCCGCCGGCCGCCACGACCAGGTGGTAGCCCTGCCTGGCCGCCTCGCGCGCGATCTGCGTCCCGTCGCCCGGCCCGGCCGTCGGCCGCAGGTCCACCTGCCAGCCCTGCTCGCGCCAGACATCACGGGCGGCCTGGATATCTTGCTCGAAGCTGTTGGCCTGGCCCGCAATCGGGTTGAAGACGATCAGCGCGCGAAAGGGCTGGTGGGCAACGTTTTGCATGCCGCAGAGTATACCACACCGGAGGCTGGAGGCTAGAGACTAGAGGCTCGTAACCACCAAGACTACAAGCCTCTAGCCTCCAGCCTCTAGAACGTGCGCCAGGCGCGCCCATCCTGGGCGATCAGGGCGTCGGCCGCATCGGGGCCCCACGATCCCGGCCAGTAGGGTGCGGGCTTGGGTGCGTTGCCGGCCGCCCAGCCCTCCATAATCGGCGTGACCAGCGCCCAGGCCGCCTCGACCTCGTCGCGCCGGATGAACAGCGTGGCGTCGCCCAGGATGGCGTCAAGCAGCAGCCGCTCGTAGGCCTCTTGGGCGGGGGCCCCAAACCCTTCGCCGTAGTGGAAGCCGAGATCCACCGGCTGGAGCCGGATGGCCGATCCAGGCGGCTTGAGGCCGATCCGCAGCGCGATCCCCTCGTTCGGCTGGATCCGCAGCGCCAGCACGTTTGGCTCCATCGCTCCGGCGGGGCCGGCGTGGTCGGCGTGTGCCCCGTGTGCGAACAGCGTCAGCGGCGGCTGCTTGAAGGTGATCGCCACCTCGGTCAGCCGCTCGGGCAGCGCTTTGCCGGTGCGTAGGTAGAACGGCACGCCCGACCAGCGCCAGTTGTCGATCGCCAGCTTCAGCGCTACATACGTCTCCGTGGTCGAGCCGGGCGCGACACCTTTTTCATTACGATAATCGGTGTACTGGCCGCGCACGGTATAGGCGCCGGCATCCTCGGCTGCGATCGCCCGGATGGCCTGCAATGCCTTGACCTTCTCGTTGCGGACCGCGTTGGCAGTGAAGGCGGCCGGCGGCTCCATCGCGGTGAGGGCCAGCACTTGCAGCATGTGGTTCTGGATCATGTCGCGGATGGCGCCGGCGCTGTCGTAGTAGCCGCCGCGGCCCTCGACGCCGATCTTTTCGGCCACCAGGATCTGCACATGGTCGACATAGCGCCGGTTCCAGAGCGGCTCGAAGATACTGTTGCCGAGCCGAAAGGTCAGGATGTTCTGAACGGTCTCTTTGCCTAGGTAGTGGTCGATCCGGTAGATCTGGCTTTCGTCGAAGACGCCCAGCACATGGCTGTTGAGCGCCTGTGCGCTGACCAGGTCGCGCCCGAACGGCTTCTCGATGATGATCCGCGTCCACCCTGCGCTCTCGCGCTGGCTTGGCGGTGGGCCGTTCAGCCCGGCCTCGCCCAGGCGCGCCACGATCCGCGGGTAGGCCTCGGGCGGAGTGGCCAGGTAGAACAGGCGGTTGCCCGCACCCGGCGCGACCCCATGCGCCACATCGAGCTCGTCGAGCAGCGCGCGCAGGCTCCGATAGCCCTCTGGATCGTCGAAATCGGATTGGTGGTAACGCACCCCGGCGGCGAAAGCCTCCCACACCGCCGCGTCGATCGAGCTGCGCGAGTGGTCGGCCACGCCCCCGCGCATATCGTCGCGAAATTGCGCGTCGCTCTTGGGGCGGCGCGCGAAGCCGACCAGGGCACAACCATCCGGCAGCAGGCGGTCGTGCCGCAGGTTGTACAGCGCCGGAACGAGCTTGCGCTGCGTCAGGTCGCCCGATGCGCCGAAGATCACCACAGAGCATGGCTCGGCAGCGCGAGCTGGCTGGGCTGATGCGGGGATGGGCATAGCTTAGACCCTTTCAATACAGTCGGCAGTAGCTAGTCGGCAGTGGATCGAGGAGATACGATGTAATGCATTGATAACTGCATATTGCGTACTGCCGACTGGCTTACTCGGCTTTCTTGACGGCGTGCCCGCCAAATCCCTTGCGCATGGCCGCCAGCACCTTGGCCGCGAACGACTCGGGCTGGCGCGAGTGGAAGCGCTCGAACAGCGACAGTGTGATCACCGGCGCCGGCACGTTCAGATCGATCGCCTGCTGGATGGTCCAGCGCCCCTCGCCGCTGTCCTCCACATAGCCCTTCAGGCTGGCCAGGTCGGGGTCCTCGCGCAGCGCCGCCTCGGTCAGATCCAGCAGCCACGAGCGCACCACACTGCCGTAGCGCCAGGCCGAGGCGATCGCGTGCAGGTTGAGATTGAACTCCTGCTTGGCGCGCATGATCTCGAAGCCCTCGGCGTAGGCCTGCATCATGCCATACTCGATGCCGTTGTGAACCATCTTGACGAAGTGGCCGCTGCCGACTGGCCCACAGTGGACATAACCGTCCTTCGGCGCCAGGGTCAGGAACGCCGGCTCCAATCGCTTCACCAGCTCCTGCTCGCCGCCAACCATGATGCAGAAGCCATTCTCGAGCCCCCAGATCCCGCCCGATGTGCCCTGGTCGATATAGTTCAGGCCGTGTACCTTGAGCATCGCCGCGCGCCGCATGTCGTCGTTGAAGTTGGTGTTGCCGCCGTCGACGATCGTATCGCCCTTGGCCAGCAGCGGGATCAGCGTGTGAATCATCTGCTCGGTGACGTCGCCGGCCGGCAGCATAATCCAGATCGCGCGCGGGGTCTGGAGCTTGCCGACCAGCTCCTCGACGGTGTAGGCGGGCTCGGCGCCCTTGGCAGCCAGCTCGTCGATCGGCCCATGGCTGCGGTTATGCGCGACGACACGGTGCCCGCCGCGCAGCCAGCGCTCGGCCATACCGGCGCCCATGCGCCCAAGTCCGGTTATCCCGATGTCCATAATCTCGCTCCTTCTTGTCTATACTCGTGCGATATGGTCGATTATAAACCGATAGGGTGGGGATGGCGAATGCGCGCTCGTATTGTATGAATATAGTCGTGGAGAACGTCGGGGCGTTACATATTACATGCTGAGGCCATACGCGGCCGCGCCCAGCAGCGCAGTTTTGGGGTTGAGGATCACGTGCACCGGTATCTGCGTCAGCAGCTCGCGGAAGCGCCCCTTATGGCGGAAGGCTTCCAGGAACACCGGCTCATCGAGCGCCGGGAGGATGCGCGGCGGAATGCCGCCGCCCAGGTAGACTCCGCCCGTAGAGAGGACTTTAAGCGCTAGGTTGCCGGACTCCGCTCCCAGAATGGAGATAAAGGTTTTGAGTGTGGCGGTGGTCAGCTCGCAGCGCTGCGTCTTGCCCATCGCCGAATCCATGATCACCGGCGTTGGGTCGGCCGCGCTGGCGAGCGCTTCGGTCAGCCAGGCTGGCTCCTCGGCATGGCTAGTCTGCTTGAGATAGTAGTAGATGTTCGGAATGCCCAGGCCCGAGCAGACTCGCTCGCAGCTGACATGGCCGTGGCCAAGCTGGACGCGCATATAGCTCAGCAGGCCGATCTCCAGCTCGCTGGAGGGAGCGAAGGAGGCGTGGCCGCCCTCGGATGCGTGGGCGTGATAGCGCCCGCCCTCTGAGGTCATGAATGCCTCGCCCAGGCCGGTGCCCGGCGCGATCACGGCGATGCTGCCCTGCTGCACTGGCACGCCCACGTTGAGGGTGTGGAGGTCGTCCTGCGCCAGGATCGGTACCGCGTAGGCGATCGACTCCAGGTCGTTCAGCAGTCGCGCCGCGCTCCAGCCGAATGTCTTCATCAGGTCTGATTCGCTCATCAGCCACGACAAATTGGTCACTCGCGCTGTGCCGTCGACAACTGGCCCGGCCACGCCGAAACAGGCCCGATCGACTGCCAGCTTGACCTGGTCCATGAACTCGCGCACGATCGCCTCCAGCCGACCGTAGCGGCCGCTTGGATACGTCGCCTCGGCCAACGGCGCACGTGGCCCGGCTTCGGGCGAAAACACTGCCAGTACGGTCTTTGTTCCGCCGATATCGCCGGCAAGCAACATAATCGCCTCCTAAACCTATTGGACAACACGCGAGTATACCACAGCATTCCACTGTTGTGCCCTTATACCATGCTATACTATCGGCAACACGGTTGCATCATAGAGTATCCTCCATCTGCTCACCATACCATGCTATGTCACACGATCAACAGCAAGCTGCCGAACAGCACATCTCCGACCTGTTCGCCGAACTGGATCGATTGCGTGCGCGCGTCGCCGAGCTTGAACGCGAACGCGATATCGAGCTGCTGGCCCGCGCCCAGGCTGCTCACGCCGAAGCCGAGACCGCACGCCGCCGCCTGGCGCTGCTGTCGGAAGCCACCATCGAGCTGTCGATGTCGCTTGATTTCTCGACCACACTTGCCAATGTCGCGCGTCTGGCGGTCGTCGATCTAGCGGATTGGTGTGGAGTCGAGCTCGTCAATCCCGATCAGACGATCAGGCGCGTGGCGGTGGCCGCGGCCAACCCAGAAAAACACGATCTGGCGCAGGAGCTGCTGAGCTACCCGATCGTTCCGCATATGCCAAGCACACCTGCACTGGCGATCGAGACCGGGCAGCCGATTGTGCGCGCTATTGTCGATGAGGCCGATGTTGCCGCCACTGCCAGCGACGAGCGCCATCTCGAAATCCTGCGCGCGATGGGCATGACCTCGGCGATGTCTATTCCGTTGATCGCTCGCGGCCGCCTCTTGGGTTCGCTCTCATTCGCGTTGTCGCGGCCTGATCGGCGCTACACCCAGGACGACGTAGCGCTTGCCGAGGAGCTGGCGCGCCGCGCGGCGCTGGCGATCGACAACGCACGCCTGTATCAGGAGACCCGCGAGTCGGCCCAGCGCATGGACGAGGCGCTGGCGCTGCTTGATACGCTGCTGGCTAGCGCGCCGCTTGGGTTTGCCTTCCACGATCGCGATCTGCGCTTCCAACGTGTCAACGAGACCATGGCGGCAATCAATGGCCTGTCGGTCGAGGCGCACTTGGGGCGGACACTGGCGGAAGTCATCCCGACCCTGGCGCCCACACTCGAACCATTGTTTCAGCACATTCTGGCGACCGGCGAATCGCAGCTGAACCTTGAGGTCGTCGGTGAATACCCGTCTCAGCCTGGAGAGCTGCATTCGTGGCTGGCCAGTTACTACCCCGTCCGTATCAACGATGGGCAGCTTCTGGGCCTTGGCGTTATGATATCGAATATCACTGAGCACAAACGCGCCGAGGCCGATCGGCTGCTGCTGGCGTCGATCGTCGAAGCCTCGGATGACGCGATCGTCGCGACATCCGTAGATGGAGAGATCCAGAGCTGGAACGCCGGCGCCGAGCGCATGTATGGCTATTGCGCCACCGAAGCTGTCGGCCAGCCGGTGACGCTGATCACGCCTGCCGATCGGCTGCCCGAGCTCGCCTGGGTGCGCGAGCGGATCAGGCGTGGCGAATCGGTCCGGCAGCTCGAGACGGTACAGCTGCGCAAGGATGGTACGTTGATCGCGATCTCGCTGACCATCTCGCCGATATTGAATGTGGCCGGCCAGCCGATCGGCATCGCGAATATTGCCCGTGATATTAGCGCCAGCAAGCAGGCCCAGGCGCAGCTATCGGCTAGCCAGGAGCTGTACCAGCTGATCACCGAACATACAAGCGACCTGATCAGCTTGCTCGACGACGCCGGCCGCTACATCTATGCGAGCCCATCTTACCGGACGATCCTTGGCTACCACCCGGAGGCACTGATCGGAACCGTTGCGCTCGATCTCCTGCATCCCGAGGATCACAACACGCTGATCGTGCAATGGCGGCAGCTCCTGGCCGATGGCAGCGTGCAAGCAGTGTGCCGAATTCGTGATGCCGATGGCGAGTGGCGTTGGATCGACTCTTCGGGCAGCACTTCCGAGCGGCAGGGCCGGCCGGTATTTGTGATTGTGTCGCGTGATATCACGGAGCGGCGCCGCCTCGAAGCGCAGTTCTTCCAATCCCAGAAGATGGAGAGCATTGGGCGCCTGGCTGGCGGGATCGCCCACGATTTCAATAATCTGCTGACTGCGATCACCGGGTATACCAGCTTGGCGCTCGATGTGCTGCCATCCGATCATATGGCGCATGCCGATCTGCTGGAGATTCGGCGCGCAGCCGATCGGGCCGCGGGCCTGACCAACCAGTTGCTCTCCTTCGCGCGAAAGCGGCTGATCGAGCCGTCGGTCTTCAGCTTCAACGATCTGATTGCCGACATGGAGAGCTTACTACGCCGCCTGCTGGGCGCGGAGATTATGCTGGTGATCCAGTCGTCCGCCGATCTTGGGCTGGTACGCGCCGACCCAGGGCAGATCGAGCAGGTGCTGATCAACCTGGTGGTCAACGCGCGCGATGCCATGCCGGCCGGCGGCACGCTGACGATCGCGACGGCTGATGTCCGGCTTGACGCTGGCTATCCGCGCGAGCACGCCGGGGTGACCGCCGGTGCATATGCGCTGCTCTCGGTGACCGATACGGGCGTTGGGATGCCGCGCGAGATTCAGTCCCACATCTTTGAGCCGTTCTATACCACCAAGGAGCGCGGCAAGGGCACCGGCCTGGGATTAGCGACATGCTATGGCATCGTCAAGCAGCACGGCGGCTCTATCTGGTTCACGAGCGAGGTCGGCCAGGGCACGACCTTCAACGTCTACCTGCCGCGTGTCGATGGTCCCCCCGACGTGCTGCCGCGGCGTGCTGCGCAGGCGCGGCTCCCGCGCGGCCAGGAG
>DATFXE010000423.1:0-4870 GCA_035258585.1 Roseiflexaceae bacterium
CGCGATAGGCCGTGTCAAAGTCATTTTTGGGGAGGTTTGGAGGGGGCGGCTTTGCCGCCCCCCGCACTCCCGCCATAGAATACCGTGCGTGTGCACCGCGACTTTGACATGGCCCTGCCTGCACGGCGAGCGACTTTCGAACAACAAATCTGTTCCACTGGGCGAGCAAAAATCGAAGATCCCGAACACAAGCTGTGCAAACTTAGGAGCGACGTGCTATCCTTATATATGATACTGCTGGCAAACTCGCCAGGAGCGGGTGCGGGGCCCGCGGCCCCCGAGACGTTTCTGTTTTGCACCTGGTTCGGGCGGCAAAGCCGCCCGAACCAGCTGCAAAACCAAATGCATCTTGGAGGGCTTTGCCCTCCAAACCTCCTATCTGAGTAAGCCAGTGGTATCATAATATATGAAAATAAAGAGGCCTGCGATGGCGGAGTCAGCTCGCGAACACAACGACGTAGCGCAAGCGCTGGAACGGCTGGAACAGCAGCTGGCGCGGGGGCGCGCCCGGCTGGCCGAGCTTCAGGCGCAAGGGCAGGCCGCGCTTCGCGAGGTGAAGCTTGCTCGGGCCGCTGCGAGCGATCTATCCTGGGAGCTGGCCGATGTCGAGCAGCGCCT
Source organism: Roseiflexaceae bacterium (assembly GCA_035258585.1). Taxonomy (GTDB): domain Bacteria; phylum Chloroflexota; class Chloroflexia; order Chloroflexales; family Roseiflexaceae; genus DATFXE01. The sequence goes on from DATFXE010000423.1 coordinate 619, forward strand.
GCGCGAGCTCAACGAGCAGCGCGAAGGGCCGGGCGACCCACTGCTCGAGCGCGAGATCGCCAGTCTCACCACATCGCGCGCGGTGCTGGAAGAGCGCGTGCTGGCGCAGATGCTGCTCGTGGATGATCTGGCCGCGCGTGCCGGCGAGGCGGAGCAGGCGCTGGCGATGGCAACACAAGAATGGGCTGCGCGCGAGGCCGTGCTGATCGCCAAGCGCGATCGTATGGCGGCGAATATCGTTGAGAAACTTGGGAGCCACAGAGAACACAGAGGACGTTGAGGAGTATCCTCTGTGTTCTCTGTGCCCTCTGTGGCTCGGTCGTTCTGCTCTCAGCTAGAACGATTGCTGTAATTGTTAGGACTTACGCAGTTGGCGTTTTAGCGGGGGCGCGGGGGCCGCTGGCCCCCGAGAACCTGCTTTTTCCACCCACCTGTGGGGGCAAAGCCGCCACAGGTGGGTGGAAAAAGCAAGGGGTTCTTTGGAGGGCTGCGCCCTCCAAACCTCCCAACTGCGTAACTCCTAATTGTTTCGCCCCAACATCGAACGCGCAATGAAAGCGTATATTAGACCAATTGGCGGGGCATACATCCTCGAACGTGACACGCCTACTCCTCCAACACTGTCTCCCCACTTCGCCCCCCGCGCTTCTGGGCTAGCCGGATATCGCTGATACGCATCCCTCGATCGACGGCCTTGCACATATCGTAGATCGTCAAGGCCGCCCCGCTAACAGCGGTGAGCGCCTCCATCTCTACGCCGGTCTGGCCGGTTGTGCGTACGGTCGCCTCGATCAGCACGCCGGCGCCATCGGGGGCAGGCTGGAGATCGAGCGCGACATGGGTGAGCAGCAGCGGGTGGCAGAGTGGGATCAAGTCGGGCGCGCGCTTGGCAGCCATGATCCCGGCCACTCGCGCCACCGCCAGCACATCGCCCTTGGGCACACCGCCGGCCACGATCTGCCGCAGCGTCTCCGGCCGCATCAGCACCATGCCGCGCGCCACCGCTTCGCGGCGCGTCACAGACTTCTCGCCGATATCCACCATATGCGCGTGTCCCTCGGCATCCAGATGGGTTAGTTCGCTCATTGTCTTCTTCCTTCCCGAATAGCTCCATCGCGCCACTATAGCAGCCCGGCTATCAGGTCGTCAAACGAAAATCCTTTACGAATCCTCACTAAGCGCGATCGTAGAAAATGCCGATTCTTGCAAGATTCCCTAAATTGCTCGGAAAAAGTATTGAAAAAGTAGTTTGAGTGGTATATAATGTGCAAAGTTGTGGGGAAGTGTGGGGCAAAGTGGGGAATACTAGTACGAATGTTCTACTTCGGGCTAGTACTGATGACAACGAGCGTCGAAGGTGTTTCTGGGCGAATACGAGCATAACCTGGACGACAAGGGCCGCCTAGCCATCCCCTCGCGCTTTCGCGAGGAGCTGGGCGAGGGCGTGGTCGTCACGCGCGGGTTCGACCGCTGTCTGATGGGCTTTCCGCGGTCGATCTGGGAAAAGCTGGCCCAGCAAGTTAGCGGCCTCTCGCTCGGCCAAGGCGAGGCGCGTAACCTGCGGCGTTTGCTCTTCTCCGGCGCCGCCGATATGGCGCTGGATCGGCAGGGGCGCATCCTGCTGCCGCAGAACTTGCGCGAGTATGCCGAGCTGGGCGATCAGGTGATCGTCGCCGGGCTGAATACGCACTTTGAAATCTGGGCCAGTACACGCTGGAATGAGGTGCTCGAAAACCTCGACGACAGCGCCAGCGCGATCGCCGAGCAGCTGGCTGCGCTCGGAATTTAAAATTGCAAATTGTAGATTGCAGATTAGGGAGATCGGGCCATGAGCGACAATCTGCAATCCTTCGACTGCGCTCAGGACAGGTCTGAAATCTACAATCTGCAATTCCGTCACACGCCGGTTCTGCTTGCCGAAGTCCTGGCCGGGCTGGCGCCACACAGCGGCGGGCGCTACCTCGACGGGACCCTTGGCGGCGGGGGGCATGCGGCAGCTGTGCTGGAGGCTAGCGCGCCCGACGGGCGGCTGCTCGGGATCGACGCCGACCCGGCCGCGTTGGCGGCGGCCGGCGCCCGGCTGGCGCCCTTTGGCGATCGAGTGGTGCTGGCGCATGGCAACTTTCGCGACATCGGCGTACTCGCGCGCGAGCACGGCTTCGAGGGCATCGACGGGCTGCTGCTGGATCTTGGCGTCTCGTCGCACCAGCTCGATACGCCCGAGCGTGGCTTCTCGTTTGCGGCCGACGCGCCGCTGGATATGCGGCTCGACCCGAGCAGTGGCGAGACGGCGGCCGACCTGGTGAATGAGACGCCGGAGGGCGAGCTTGCCAACCTGATCTATCGCTATGGCGAGGAGCGCGGCTCGCGCCGTGTGGCGCGCTTCATCGCCGAAGCCCGCCGCAAGCGGCCGATCGAGCGGACAGGTGAGCTGGCCGAGCTGGTGGCGCGGGCGCTGGGCGGACGGCATGGCAAGATCCACCCAGCCACGCGCACCTTTCAGGCGCTAAGAATCGCTGTCAATCGCGAGCTGGAAAGCCTGGAGACGGCGCTGCCGCAGGCGGTCGAGCTGCTCAAACCAGGCGGGCGGCTGGCAGTGATTTCGTTCCACTCGCTGGAGGATCGGATCGTCAAGCTGTTCTTTCGATCCGAGTCTGGCTATGGCAGCGAGCAGCCGGCGCGGCTCCAGATCATAACCAAGAAACCGATCGAGGCCGCCGAGGTCGAGGCGCGCGCGAACCCACGCAGCAGGAGCGCGAAACTCAGGGTCGCCGAACGAGTAAGCAGTAGGCAGTAAGCGGCCGGCAGCAGATAGCACATCGACTGCCGACTGCGATCTGCCAACTGCCGGCTGAGGAGAACAACATGGCTGTCAACATCCGACAACTCTTTCCACTTCAGCAGGCGAAAGTTCGCCGCAGCCAGCTCGCGCGCTACCTGAGCCTCGACGGCGGGCGCTACCTGATCGCGGCCGCGGTGATCCTGTCGCTGATGAGTCTGATCTCGCTTGGCCAGACCGGCCGGCTGGCGACCCAGGGCTATGAGGTCGCGCAGCTTCAGGCCGAGCGGACCCAACTGCTGCGCCAGCGCAGCGCGCTCCAGCTGCATCTCTCCGAGGCCGAGTCGCTGCTCAAGATCGACCAGCGCGCCACCGCCTTGGGCCTGCGCCCGATGACGCCGGATCAGGCGCACTATGTGACGATTGCACCGCCGGCAGCCGATGACAAGGTGACAAGGTGACAAGGTGACAAGGTGCATTGCGTTATCCTGTCACCTTGGCACCCTGTCACCCCTTCACGCAAATGGCGATACGCAGCGCAAAAGCGAATAAGCCGATCGCGATCAGCCGCTGGCGCATCAACGCCGTGCTGCTCGTCGCGGTGCTGGCGATCGGCGGCGTAACCTTTCGGCTGGGCAATCTGCAGATCCTCCAGCACGATCGTCTCTCGACGCTGGCGCACGGCGAGATCAACCAGCAGATCAAGATCCCGCCGCGCCGTGGCACCATTCGCGATCGGGCCGGGAATGTGCTGGCGCTGGATGTCGACCGCGAGAGCGTATTTGTGGTGCCGCAGCAGATCGACCAGCGCAACGCGCCGCGCCTGGCGCTGATGCTCTCGACCCTACTTGGCAGACCCGCGCCGGAGCTGCTGAGCGCGCTGCAGGATCAGAGCAAGTACTGGGTGCCGCTCAAGCGCTGGCTCGACCCTGAGATCGCCAAGCAGGTGCAGAAGCTGGCGGAAGACGAGCCAGGGCTGCGGCTGCTCTACGAGCCGCGGCGCGTCTACCCGCAGGGCACCCTGGCCGCCCATACGATCGGCGCGGTCAACTTCGACAGCGTGGGCATCAGCGGAGTGGAAGGATACTACGACGGCCAGCTGAAAGGTGTGACAGGCACGATCACCGCCGAGGTGGACGCCCAGCAGAACCCGATCTGGATCGCGCCCCAGCAGACCACGCCGGCCAGCAATGGCGCCGATCTCGAGCTGACGCTCGACCCGCTGGTGCAGCATGTGATCGAGACCGAGCTGAAGGCCGCGGTGGAAAAGCACAGCGCCTCGGGCGGCACTGTGATCGTGCTGGACCCGCGTAGTGGCGCCATTCGCGGCATGGCCAGCTACCCGACCTTCGACCCAAACCGCTACAACGATTACAAGCCCGAGATGTATAACGTCAACCCGGCAATCGGCAAGCTCTACGAGCCGGGATCGACCTTCAAAATCGTCACTATCTCGGCGGGGCTGCAAGCCCG
>DATFXE010000424.1:0-5002 GCA_035258585.1 Roseiflexaceae bacterium
CCTCAACCCGCCGAGATCACCTTCCATGGTTGCCCGCCCGAAGGCGACGGCGGCGACCCAACCCTCAACCGGCTCAAGAATCGCGTGGACGAAGGCGCTTATGTCCCGGTGCAGTTCGACGTGGTGGAGCAGCTGGAGTGGCCGCCAGCTGTCGCGGGCAAGCGGCACGCCGACTGGTCGTCCAGGGATGCAGCCGATGTGGCTCACTACGAGGGCATTCCAATCGCCGTCGAAGGATACCTGGCCGGCGCGAAACAAGAAGGACCTGAGTCCACAAACTGTCACGGCGCCGACCCGCAGTTCCGCGATTTCCACATCTGGATGACCGGTGCGGCCAACCAGGATCGCACCGCCTCAGTCGTTGTCGAGACGACGCCGCGCGTGCGGGCCAATCATCGCGGCTGGACCGTCGAGGCGTTACAAAGAATAGCGCAGGCCGGCGAGCGCGTGCGGATCAGCGGCTGGCTGATGCTCGACCCCGATCATCCCGACCAGATCGGCAAGACGCGCGGTACAATCTGGGAGATTCACCCGATTATGCAGATCGAGGTCGAGCGCCAGAGCCAGTGGGTGGCGCTGGATAGCCTGGCCAGCCGCTGAGCAGGAGCAGTCCATGCGAAAAGCCATACAGCTCAAGGTGAGTCTGGAGATCAGCAAACATACGGCAGGAGCGGGCGGCTCAGACAACACGCCGCAGTTAGTGCGCGATGTGCTCGCTTCCGGCCGCTGGCGCCATCCTCGGCTCCAGATGAGCGTCAAAGATATTGCTCTGGATCAGAGCGTCGCCGGGGATGACCGCGCGCATGTCGTCGCTACGGTCTGGGTGGAGGGCGAGGACGCGCCGGCAGACGACTTCGCCAAACTGGCCACCCAGGCGATGCGTGATACGTTCCCGGCCGGCCATTGGCGTCACCCCCACACCAGCATCGTCGTGAAGAGTATCACAGAAGACTCAGGTGATGATAACACGTGACGCCTGTGCAGGCCGAGCATGCGTCTGCCGATAGTCGTGGCGCTTATACTGCTACTGGTGTCGTGCGGTGCCACGCCGGCGCCGCTGTATGGCATGGATCTGCCGGAGCCGTGTACGCTGCTCACAATCGATGAAGTGGCCGCCGCGCTCGGCGAGCCGGTCAAGCAGCCACAGAGCGAGCATGAGCTGCTGGATGCCGAGTGCAGCTACGACGCACTAGCCGCACAATCACACCGCTCGGTGTTGGTAGAACTGACCACCGCCGGCCCCGACAGCGCGAGCTTCGAGCAGCGCGCGCAGTTCTTTCAAACCGAAGGTGCACGCCAGATCGGCAGCGGTGGCGGCGCAACATACGCCAAGCGCGGCGCGATCCTCACGCACAAGCCTGGAATCATCCTGTTTTTGATCGTCACGGACGACACACGCACCGAAGAGGCGATCTTCGCGGTCGCTCAGAAGTTGGCGAATAAAGTATTGACACGTCTTCCATAGACACTAATCTACTGATGATACTGTTTCGCGGGTGGGTCGGGCGGCAAAGCCACCCGACCCACCCGCGAAATCAAAAGCTTCTTGGAGGGCGAAGCCCTCCAAACCTCCCGTCTGAGTAAGCCGGCAGTATCACTGACACTGCCACAGCGTTGAACTATATGCAGTGCGATCTTGCATGAGGGAACATGAGCCTCGAACCGCACGCGCCAGCCAATGCCGCGGCTGAAACGCGCTTGAGTGGCTGGCGGGCAGGACTGACGCGCAATGTCCTTGTCCTGGGGATAGTCAGTTTCTTCACCGATATCAGCACCGAGATGCTCATTCCAGTGCGCTTTCTGTTTCTGGTGCGCTGGCTTGGCACACCCTTGGCGCTCGCGGCGCTGATCGAGGGTCTTGCCGAGGCTATCTCAAGCTTGCTCAAGCTGGCCGTCGGCAAGCGCAGCGACCACATGCGTCGGCGCGCCCCAATGATTTTGCTTGGCTACAGCATCAGTAATCTCGCCAAGCCGCTGATCGGCTTCGTGCGAACCTGGCCGCCGGCGCTGGCGCTGATACTCACCGATCGCGCTGGCAAAGCGATTCGCGGCGCGCCACGCGACACGCTGCTCGCCGACAGCTCGCCCGCGCGCTACCGCGGCAAGGCATTCGGTTTTCACCGCAGCATGGACACGCTTGGCGCGGCGATCGGCCCGCTGGTGGCGGTATTGATTCTCAGCTGGACAAACGGCGACCTGCCGGCGGTGTTTCGCTGGACGATCGTCCCGGGCGTCCTCGCGCTTCTCATCATTCCATCCTTTTTGCGCGAGCCGCCCCGCGCAGCCCCGCGCCCCGAAGCCAGGCCATCCGCCGCCTACGAGCGTTTAGGCCGGAAATTTTGGATCTTTACGGCGATCTGGGTTCTGTTCTCACTTGGCAACTCGTCGGACTCGTTCATCTTTCTACGCAGCGCTGATATCGACTCGCAGCTGGTGCGAGTTCCGCTCTACTACGCCGGCTTCAATATCACCTACGCGATATTCGCAACACCGCTCGGCGCGCTGAGTGACCGGCTGGGGCGGCAGCTGCTGTTGGCGAGCAGCCTATTCGCATTCGCGCTTGTCTACGCCGGCTGGGCCTGGGCGTCGGCGAGCTGGCAAATCTTCGGCCTATTTTTATTATATGGGCTGTACTACGCCGCGACCGAGGGGGTCGCGCGGGCCTATGTGACCGATCTGATCCCGGAAAGTCGCCGCGGCGCGGCGCTGGGCTGGTTTACGGCGCTGACGGGGATCGCCACACTGCCGGCCAACCTGGCAGCAGCCTATCTCTGGAATGCCATGGGCCAGGGAGCGCCGTTTCTGTACGGCGCGGCGTTTGCGCTGTGCGCCGGGGTGGCGCTGGTGTGCTATGCGCGCGCGATGCCGGCGAAGCCCGAGGCCCCCGCCGCTGCGGTGTAGACGGGGACAGGGTACGGAATGTCTAGCGCTGGGATAGCTGCCGGCGCTGCCACCAGGCAAGGCCGAGCGTCACCACCACTGCCGCGAGAAAGACCAGCGGGATATCGACGAAGAAAAAATCCCAGCTTACCAGTAGCTCGCCGCTGACAAAGCTGGCTGCGACTCCGGCGAGCACGCTCAACATGAATAAGGCCAGCGCGCGCAGCCGCAGGCTGGGGATCCGCTGCACCACCAGGCCGATCACCAGACCGGCAACCACCGGAAATACTTCGGTCATAGGAACCTCCTGTGATACTATAAAAGGCCGAATCTCGAGACGATAACTCATGAGGGTGGCGATCTGTCAGGTAACCTCTCCCCACAGCCAACCGGCGATCTGCGGCGAGAGCGTGATGGTCTGGCCATCGCGGCGCAGTGTTACGCCATACGAAGGCGACTGGTCGGCGATTTCGAAGCGCGCGCCGGGCGTCAGGCCGTTGCTCTGCAAGTAGCGCATGAGATCCGAGTCCTCCTCGGCCTCCTCGACGATCCGCCGCAGCACGAAGCCGGCGCCGACGTCGGCGCGGTCGAGCCGCACATTGCCGGAATAGCCGACGGCGTTGCCGGGGATGGGGTTGCCGTGCGGGCAGGTCTCCGAATGGCCGACCAGCGCCTCGATCCGCTCTTCCATCAGCGGCGACAGATTGTGCTCGAGCCGCACCGCCTCCTCGTGGATCATATGCCACGGCACGCCCATCACGTCGACAAGAAAGCGCTCCAGCACGCGGTGGCGCTTGACCATCGCCTCGGCCAGCGTGAAGCCCTCTTCGGTCAGGCTGATGTCGCCGCGACCGTCGCGGCTGATATAGCCCTGCTCCTCCATGCGCTGAACGATGTTGGTGACGGTCGGCGGCGTGACGTTCATCCACTCAGCCAGTCGCGCGCCGATCACCGGCTCGCGCCGCGCCGCGAGATAGTAGATCACTTCCAGATACTCGCGCATCTTCTCCGTCGGCCCAGCCAGGCCGTGCCGCCGCCGCGCGCTGGGATGTTTCTGTATCTCAGCCATGAGCGCATCCTTAAAATAAGCTGTCCCAATGGGATGTCTCGATTATCACGATCTCGAAGATGTTGAGGAATGAGTTTAGAAAGTATATGGTTGACAAACTGTCGATATTAGAATATACTAACCCCGGTTTGCAGACCATACGAACACACTCTATTCGCATGTAAGAACATTTGTTGCGCTGTGCGGCTATTATAGCCCAGCGCAAGACTGTTCGCAAGCTATCGTCGCTTCGGTGCGCCTGTTCCCGAGCACAGCGGCGTCTTCGGATGACGCCCAGTGGAGATCGGCCACGCCGCCGCATAGGCCGACCGTGGCGCATTCATGATATGTGCTGGCCGAGCGCGTGCAGCATCGCCAGGTCAAACAGCCCCGCGTGAACGTCGCCGTGAGCGGGTTCAGTCTCGCTCGCTCATCTTGAGAGAAAGCATCGAGCACCGTATGAAACAAGTCCTTCATTGCATCGCACTCCTGCTCTTGCTGGCGGGAATCGCCGGGGTTGCGCCAGCGCGCGCCCAAGAGCAATCGCCGGCCGACCAGGTGCGCGGCCTGATTCACCACGCCGAGGAGGGGATCGAGGCGGCCGAGCGTAACCAGCCCGAGATCATGCGCGGCGAGTATGCCGAGATCCACGCGATCTGGAAATCGTTAGAAGATCAGGTGCGCGAGCGGGATACCGAGGGCTATGCCGAGATTGAGGGCGCGCTGGCCGCGATCAAGGCGGCCGTGGAGGCCCAGCCGCTGGATCCAAGCCTCGTCAAGGCCGCCTACGCACACCTCAAGGACGAAGCCGACGAGGTGGCCGATCGGCTGGGCAGCGCGACGGCGGCCCCGACTGGAGCTGCACGCGCGGTGAGCTTGCCCGAGGCGCTCGAGAGCCTGGATGCTGCTGACGCGGCCTTCGCGCGCGGCGACACCGCCGCCGCCGCCGAACAGACCGCCAGCTTTATTCGCGCCTGGCCATCGATCGAGGGCGCGGTGGCCACCAAGTCACGCGATGCCTATACTGCGGTCGAGGCCGAGATCGGCAGCGCGCGCGCCGCGCTGGACGCCCAA
>DATFXE010000425.1:0-3263 GCA_035258585.1 Roseiflexaceae bacterium
GAAAGGGGGGAAATCCCAGCCGCTGATGGTTGGGCCGCGCCAATCGAGCAGCACCATGAGATTGAACGACCCGCCAAGCCCCGGAACGAACACCACTGGCGTTCTAGGCATACACTACCTCCACGTATAATAAGCGCAATACCTGCGTCGGTTCGCCGCGTGATAGGCAGAGCTAAGGAAGGCACAATCATAGCACAGGCATGTACGTGCGATCCGAGTTCCTCAGACGATAAACCATGGGCGATGGCCGATGAATCTATCATCTATCGTCTATCGTCCATCGTCCCAAGCCGAAAAAGAATTGCGATTGGGTATACTTAGCATATCACCGGCGTCAACTCATCAAAGTGACTGGGTGTAGAATTGGGAGCGGAGGACATTCTATGAACATTTTTAGCGCTGTAGGAGCTGGCGCGCGTCTCGGACCGGCCAGGCCAGCGCGGAGCGCAAAGAGACAGGCGCCCGATCGATCAGCAGCCAGAGCAGTAGCACAACCGCCAGCAGGTTACGCAGATTCAGCAGCAGCACCGGCAGCACCTGCATAGCCAGCAGTTCATCGTACTTGAAGGGGAACAGTATGATCGTGAGCGCGCAGATCGCCAGCAGCGCGCCGGCCTGCCGCGGGCGCAGCAGCGGCGCAAATGGCAGCAGCCAGATGATATATTGCGGCGAGAACACCTTGTTGGTAACGATAAAGGCCAGCAGCGCGGCGACACAATAGACCACGAGGCTTTGGCTCGCCACATGAGCTTGCGTCGCCTGCTCCTCGCGGAAGCGCGCCAGGCAGCACACCAGAACCACGCTGTAAAGCGCCAGAAAGACGATCGGCAGCCATTTCAATGCCGCGCCCGCCAGTGGGGAAACCAGGTGCAGCGCGCCGTAGTTGAAGTCGAGCCGCGCCGCGCCCCTACCGAGGATATGTGCAAGCACTATCGCGCCAGCCGGCAGGCTTTCGAGCTGTAAACCGCGCAGTTCGTGGTAGCGCATGAACGACAGCAGCGGGCCCGGCGCAAGCAGCACAAACGGGATCAGCGTGAGCGCCACGGCGCTGGCGCAACCAAGCCCCAGTCGCAGCAGCGCCGGCCGGTTTTTGCCGGCAAGACAGTATATGCCGAAGATCGGCAGCAGCACGATCGGGTAGAGCTTGGCGGCGACGCCGAGACCTAGCCAGATTCCCGCCCAAGCAGGCCGCTCGCGCAGCAGACACAGCAGCGCCAGCGCCGTTAGCAGCGCCGGAAACAGATCGTAGCGCCACGGCAGCAGCGGGGCGCTGATTGCCACCAGCAGCGCGTAGAGAGCCAGGGCAAATGGCCGCCACCCACTGATCCGCGCGACGACCAACGCAATCAGCGTACTGAAGATGACGTTCTGAATCAGAAACAGCCAGACATAATCGCTGAAATTGATCGGCAGCCCGAACGTGGCCAGGCGCGGCAGCGCAAACGGCAGCAGCGCCAGCGGAGGGTATTCCAGCGCGAAGTCGCGGTAGGGCAGCTGGCCGTGTAACAGCTTAAGCGAATCCTGGTAGTAGATCGCCAGATCGAACGCATGCCATTTCCAGACGCGCGGAAGCGTCACAAAGACCACCGCCAACAGCGCGATCAGCTGAGCTGCCAGCAGTCCTATGACAGGGTATGCAGGTGAGCGCCGTGTCTGGAGCATATGCAACAGCTATCAGTCCGCCAACCGAGCAACATCCACGCAGCAAAAAACGATCCGCAGATTGCACATCAGCGTGCAGAAACAGCCCATCTGTGGGCCGCCACTACAGACACTGCGGCGTCTGCGGATCGATTCGGAGTCGCATCTGAACGGATATGACGGAATGAGGACGGACATAACGGAAGCAACGCATCCGTCATATCCGTTGAGCTTATCCGTGCAATGCGCTGAAATCCGAGTGCTGCTACTTGACGTCGACCGAAGCGCCGGCCTCGGCCAGCTTGGCCTTGGCCGCGTCGGCCTCCTCCTTGCTGACGGCTTCCTTGACCGGCTTGGGCGCGCCCTCGACGAGATCCTTGGCCTCCTTGAGGCCCAGGCTGGTCAGCTCGCGCACCACCTTGATCACCTGGATCTTGTTCGGGCCGGCCGCGGTCAGGATGACGTCGAACTCGGTCTTCTCCTCGACCGGGGCGGCCGCTGCGCCGTCGCCGCCCGTCGCCGGGGCGCCAGCCATCGGCATGCCGCCGGCCGCGAACACCGGTGCTGCCGCCGTCACGCCCCACTTGTCTTCCATGGTCTTCTTGAGCTCGACCAGCTCGAGGACGTTCAGGCCCTCGATGCTCTCGATGATCGTGTTAACCTTATCGCTCGCCATGACACTTGTCTCCTTGAAAAATTAGTCTGATTGGCTAAAACGTTGGAACGTTCCAACGTTGGAACGTTTGAACGTTAGGCGGCCTGCTCCTCGGCCGGCTGCAGCTGATCGATCCGTGCCTGCAACGTGTAAAGCACATTGGTGATTGCCGCGTTGATCACGCCGACGACGCCCGAGACCGGCGATGAAACGCCGCCAACGATCTGGGCCAGCACCTGGTCACGTGTCGGCAGGCTCGCCACCTGGTCGAGCACATTGGCGCCCAGCAAGCTATCGCCGAGCATTCCGCCGCGCACCACCAACTTCTTCGGGCCTTTGTTGAAATCGTTGATCGCCTTGGCGGTCCTTGCGACATCGTCATACGCAAACGCAAGGGCGGTAGGCCCGGCTAGGAGCGGCTCAAGCGCGTCGCGGCCGGTTTCTTTGGCCGCGCGCAGCGTCAGCGTGTTCTTGGCCACGATCAACTCGGCGCCTGTCTCGCGCAGCTTCTTACGCAAGTCGCTGATCTCGGCGACCGTCAGGCCGCGATAATCTGTCACCAAAGCGAGCTGGGTGCGTGCAAGCTTATCGCTCAGATCGGCCACCGACTCAATTTTGCGCTGTGTTGGCATCTGAGTTCACCCCCCTTCGGTTATGTGTCCGTAATACGTCATCAGTTGTTGTTGGCAGAAAACCACGAGTCGTGAACAGCTGACAACAGGCAACTAAAAAGGCCGCCGTGCCTAGACACAGCAGCCCAAAGACGGTCATATTCCGTCAGTTGAAGGTCTGCCTCGGCGGGCGGCTCAAAGCCATTAAGCGCGGCACCCGCTGTCTAGGGCATCTATTCAGTTTTGAATTCTTCGTTTTGAGTCTAGTGGCTTGCCACAGTGTTTCTGCTGGGTGGGGTGCAGGGGCGACGCCCAGAGGGCACCCGGCCGCCCCTGCACCCCACCTGGGGAGGCTC
>DATFXE010000426.1:0-3377 GCA_035258585.1 Roseiflexaceae bacterium
ATTCGAAAGCGAGAAGACCTCGATCTGCTGCGCGCCTTTTTCCGTCACCCATAGTTCGTTGGTTGGCGGCACATAGCGAATATAATCCGGCGACGTGATCAGTTCAGTTGATTTTACGATCGATCCTGCCGAGGGATCGACCACGTCGAGCTTCAGATTGGTGCGGTCGATCGCAAACAGCAGCCCTTTATGTGCGACCGCCGATGTCGTTCCGTCGCCATGCCCGCCGGCCGGGTCGGGGATCGTGGTGCTGAACCCTGGAATGGCTCTGATGTTCAGCGAATCAGGATCGATCAAGTCGAGGTTGCCAGTAGCCCCGGCCGGCACAATCACCTTGCCGAGCCCGGCGTCATAGCCCATGTCGTCGAAGCCGATCCCGCCCGTGCCGCCCGGCAGCGCAACCGTGGTAGTCGACAGGCGCGTGGGATTGAGCGTGAACGAGCAGCCGCTTACGAGCAGGCCGATCAGCGCTAATGTCGCCAGGCGCTGGCGAACGCGGAATTGTTTGTTGTATGCGAAGCGCATAGCCTGACACTTTCTGTCAAACAATATCAGGTCGCACCAGTTCAGATCAGAGGTTCAGAGCAGCATGCGTGTGCGCACCTGTCGCCTGCTCGAACAGGGCGGCGATCCGGCGGGCGGCGCTGCGCAGATCGAAATGCTCGACCACGCTGGCGCGCGCCGCGGCGCCGAGCTGAATGCGTCGGCCTTGGTCGTCGAGCAGCGCCAGGAGCGCGTCGGCCAGCGCAGCCGTATCACGTGGCGCGACCAGCAGCCCGTTCTGGCCATGTTGCACCAGCTCGGGGATTCCCGCGACCGTTGTACTGACCACCGGTAAGCCACAGGCCATCGCCTCAACTAAGACGTTTGGGATGCCGTCGCGGTCGCCATCTTCGGTAACAAACGGCGCCAGCGCGAAGATATCGGCGCGCTGAATGATTGGGATCAGCTCCTTCTGGCTACGTTCTCCCTCAAGTGTCACATGGTCGGCTAGCTTTAGCCGCTCGATCTGCGCCGACAGCTCGTCGTGCAGCGGCCCGCCGCCATAGATTGCGAAGCGGAACGCCCGGCCAGCCTGCCTCAGCAGCGCGCATGCCGCGATCAGGTCGGGGAAACCCTTCTTCTCGACTAGCCGCCCGACCGATAGGATGACAGGCGGAGAACCGAGAACCGAGGACCGAGAACCGTTTGTTTCAGACTGGTTCTTGGTTCTTGGTTCTTGGTTCTGGGGCAGTGGCTGGAAGCCATCCAGGTTCACACCGTGGTAGATCAGATGAACCTTGGCCCGCAGTGGCTCGGGAACAACATCATTGACATAATCGATATTAGTGCCCGAGCAGGTCAGCATGGCCGTGGCCTGATCGATCCGCTCGATCAGCGCATCCGGCGGGATCTGCACCAGGTCGCGCGCGTGAGCGGTAAAGCTGAACGAGATACCGGTAAGCATCCGCACCAGCAGCGCAATCAGCGTCGGGTCGTGTGCGAAATGCGCGTGCAAATGGTCGATCGGCCGGCCCGCGCTCCGTTCGCGCTCGAGCATTTGCGCCAGGTATACCGCCTGGTCGAGGCACTCGAAACGCGAGGCGCTCACATAGCCCTGGTCGAGGTCGGCGCGCTGCTCGACATAACGAATCATCTCAGCGTAGCGCCGTGGCCACTGCTGCTCGGCCCAGGCGTGGTCGGCACGGGTTGCCGATCGCTCGCGCCTGGCCGCCTCCTCGAGATACTCGATGGGCGCGCGCACCTGCGCCACCTGCGCTTGCACGATCGGCTCGCGAGGGTTGGTGATTGCAAAGAGGTGCAAATCGAGGCCAAGCTGCTCCAACGCCAAAATCTCATTGACGATGAACGTCTGCGAGAGACGCGGGTAGCTGCGCAGGATGTAGCCGATCCGTGTCATAGTGACGAGTGACGAGTGACGAGTGACGAGTAGCCTCTCGTCACTCGTCACTCGTTACTAACGGTTGGGATCTTCCATAATCGCCGTCGCAAACTTGCTGGAGAGTTTCTGCCTGGTCGCGTTCGGCAGCGATCCGATGCCTTGATCGAGCATCAGCTTAACCTGGCGGCGCTGCTCCTCGCCCTCGGGCCGTGGCCGCAGCCCGCGCATACTACACAGCTGCTTGGCGATCTTCAGGCAGGTATAGGCATAGAAGTAGATGAAGCGCTCGTTGGGCTGCCAGCCGGTGACACGCGAGTAGCCGCGCAGGAATGCGCTCTGCAAGGCGTTGAACTGGAACGGCGAGTTGTTCAGCCGGTAGGCCAGCAGGTGCAGGTTGGCGCAAAAGTGGGCCAGATCGAAGTTCGGGTCGCCCAGCCGCATCTCATCGAAGTCGATCACCTTCAGCTCGTCGTCCACGACGATATGGCCATAGTGGAAGTCCTTATGGATGGGCGATTGCGTGTCGAACGCCATCTCGCTGGCGTGGTCTTGCAGGTGCTTGGCGATCTTCTGGGCCGCCTCGGCCTCGTCGGCGTACTTGTGCCCGACCAGCACCGCCCAGGCCTGGCAGTTGACCAGCTCGGTGGCGAGCCGAAAATGCTTCTCGATCGGCAGTGGAAAGCGGTGCAGTGTGCCCAGCCACTCGCCGGCCATATCCATATATTCCAGCGCCCGTTGGGTGCCAAGCGCCTCGCCGAGCAGCTGGCCGTCGGCCGGGACATACACCAGCATCGACAGGTCGGGGATGCATCCCAGCGCGCGCGGCACGCCCAGCCGCGGTGTTGCGGCGAAGCAGCTGTCGTGGAGTGACTGCATGGTCTGGCAGACCCGCTCGGCCTGGTTGAGCTCAGGGTACAGCTTGCCGAAGACTATGCACTTATCGCCATACTCGGTGCCAGAGACCTCGTAGCTGATCAGGCCGCGATTGCCCTGCTTGTAGGCGATCAGCTTTGCGTACGTCACGCTCGGTGTCTGGCCGGCGCGCGCCAGGGTCGCCAGCAGCGGCTCGAGGTACGCTGTCATCTGCGCGACATCCAGCGCAATCTCCAGCACCGGCAGGCGCGTATTGAAGAACGCCGTCGGGTGCTTGTGGATGCTGGTGGATGTCATGACATTGACGACGCCGGTCTCGCGAATGTCGCCGCCGGCTGGGGCATCTGAGTTTTTCTGCTCGTCTGACATAGCTTTCCGATTTCTTGCTGGCGAGCCAGATCAGGTCTGGCTCTGGCGCGAATGTAGCGAAGCTTTCTTCGCTGCCGCTGTGGGTGCGGGCTAGGGCCGGATACGCTGATCACTGAACGTGGACCGCCGCAAATTTAGAAGGAAGGTCATATGGCAGATCGCAGGCTTCATATTACGCTGCGGTTTGTGATGTGTATCCTGCAACATTGAGCCTAGTGGCTTGCCACAGTGTTTCTGCTGGCTGGGGAGGCTC
>DATFXE010000427.1:0-10271 GCA_035258585.1 Roseiflexaceae bacterium
AGGTGCTGTCGAGCGTGCCGTTGATATAGAAGCGCAGGCGTTGGTAGCCATCCTCGGATTGGTTCACGCCGACGGCGACGTGATTGAATACCCCTGCAGCGATCCGTCCCTCGCTTGGCAGGCTCATGCCATATAGATCGCTCCCGCCGCTGCTCTGGAATGCTTGCTTCACACCGGTTGGGCCATCGGGGTTGCCTTTTCGCACGAGCGCATAATCGTCGGCAAGTAGGTAGCCGTGGAAGGCCAGCCGGCCGTCGGGCATCACCCACAGCAGGTACTGCGTGAACCCTTTGTCGCGTACGCCCTTCCAGACGATCGGGTGGACGCCGGGCCGCTCGATCATCACCCAGGCCTCCAGCGTGAAGGTCGTGTCGTCGAGGTCACCCGCGCCCGCAATGTGGACGAAATCGTTGATACCGTCGAAGCGCAGGGCTTGCTCGGCCGGCGCCGGACCATTCAGCGCGCGGATGGCCCAGTCGAGGTCGGCAAAGCTCCAGCCCAGCTTGCGCGATAGCTTGAGGAAGCGGTAGATTCGGTCGAGCCGCGCCGTGCTCAGGTTGGTCAGGTGGTCGTAGTCCAGTCCGCCGGCGCCAGCTTCACGAATGTCGATATGCGCCAGCCCTTCGCCGGTGCTGTTGATAAACAGCAGGCGCGCTAGGCCCATGGTCAGCTCGGCGGCGCTCAGGTCGAGGAACAGCAGGTCGTTCAGCTCGTTGCGGGACAGCCCGGTGTGCTCTGTGAAGGTGTCGACGTCGTCGATCTGGCCTGCACCGCGCAAACTCAGGTCGAGGCTGCCGAAGCATTGGCTGAGCGCGGCGGTGTCGAGCGGATCGGCGATCAGGCCGAACTCGCGCGGCGACAGCGCCAGGATCTCGCGGGCCACCTCGGGCGCCACCGCGCCGAATAGGCGATAGATTTCCTGCAGGCTCGTGCGCATCTGCCGGAGGTAGATCCGGATCTCCTCGAGCGGCATGTGGATGGGCAGCTGCATCGGGTAGGGCGCTTGCTCGAGCTGGTCGTACGGGTCGGGGGCGCCGGCGCGCGCGCGCACGATGTCTTCGAGCACCTCGATCACCAGGTCGATGTATGGCACGAGGTCGTAGGTGTTGTCGCAGTCGAGCACGGTGCTATACAGGCGCGGCTGGCGATCGGCAAGCCGCTGGCCCGGCGGCAGCTTGTCTTGGGGGATGTTCTTCTCGATAAAGCGCAGCAGGTCGACGAAGTAGGCCGCCGGGCCGAAGATCGAGCGGCAGTCCGGCGTGTCGAGGACGTCGAGCTTTTGAAACAGCTGGTCGTAGCCGGGCGTCTGGAGCAGGTGGTCGATGAACGACTGCGGGATGCTGTTGACCAGCGCCGCCTGTGTGTAGGGCGCGGCGACCACATCCTTGATATTGGCCCACAGCAGCGCATTCTGTGCACCCTGCGCCTGCGCAGCGCGGTAGGCCCGGCGGGCCTTGCGCGGGTCGCCACCGAACGCAGCCGCGTACTCGTGGACGAAGCGCTCCTCCGACATCGCCAGGATCTGGTTGACAGTCGCGAGGTCGGGGTGGATCTCGCGGAAGCGTTCGAGCGCCTCGAAAGGTGAGAGCGGCTGTATGGCGGTCATTCGTCTTCTCCTCATCCTACCTGATTTGTAAAACCGAGTCGAGCCTTCGGGCGATTCGCTAGTACTGCTCTGGCTAAAGCCTCGACTCCCATTCACCTCTCAAGTAGGAGCGCTATTACAAAATAGGTGCGCGAAAGCCGGGTAGCCTGTGTGCGATCGTTCACGGGGTGTAGGACCGTAGAAGCCCACCTCGTTTACGAGTGGAAGTCATCACTTAAAGTGCCTGGCTACTTTATGCGTTAGAGCGGCTTCTAGGGAAGTGTAATTACCCTTTGTGTGTTGCTCAAATGCCGTTACTAACGTACTTACCTCAGGGAAATTGATACCGGCTTGGAACTCTCTCAAGGACTCCGCGTCGAATGACCCTGTCCCGATCCAGAGAGGCGCGTTGCCGAACACCTGGCTAAAGCTGCCGCCTGAATTCTTGATATAGCTCAACCCGAGAATCCCAAGCACTGGGCCGCTTACGGAACGAAAGTACTCGGAACTTGCAAGCAGCGTTCCAAAGGCGTAGACTGACTTTTTCAATTCCTCTTTTTCTTTAACTAGGTTTGGCAATCCATGCTTGATAACAGTTCCTTTGACGACCCGGCGAACGGCTGAGGCCACGAGCTTCTCGTCAACTCCTGAACTCTCTATCGCTGCAACTAAATCCACATATTTCTGTGCTCCAGTGTGTTTGAGATTGATTTTGTCAGGAGGTGTCGACTGCTGAACCTTAGAGATACCAAACTCATAGTCTGAAATCGTAACCTTTTTAGTTCCGAATTCTTCGTGGCTCTTCATTGCCGTCACCTGGGCCGCATATGTACTCCAGTCCTTGCCTTTTTGGATGGTTGTTGCCTCAGCAGGCGCAGATGGTTTCTTAGGCCATTTGCTCGTAATAGAGGTTCCTGTGCTTCGCACCAGTGCTTGATTAGGCTCTGCCGTCTGTGCCTTTACTCTTTCCTCGATATCTATCTTGCGCTTCTTTGCAAGCTCCTGCTTCTTCTTGGTTAGCTCCGCTTGTTCCTTCTCGCTATAAGCCATCCTTTCTTCGAAATCTTCCCCTAGTATCTCTTTGAATTTCTCTGTGTCATTGTAAACTGGTTCGTTGCCCGTTGATGCGCGTCTGGGCCGCTTCATCAAACCGGACTCATCCACATATCCTATTGGATTCCCGCCCACGAACACGTAGATATTCGGCCCATCCACCGCGCCGGCCGGATCGGCGCTGAGCCAGCGGCACAGCCAGGGCGCGTAGTAGCGCGCGCCGTAGTAGTACAGCCCGGTCGCGTCGTCGCGCTCCTTGCCGCTGTAGCGGTACTCCTTCAGCTTGACCTCGCGCTGGTTGCGGCCGGCGATCAGCGCCGTGCCGCCGTAGGGATAGTACTCCTCGTAGCTGATGATCTCGGCGTCCTCCGCCAGCTCCAGCGCGGCCGAGCCGAGCTGGTCGCCCAGCTGATAGCGCAGCCGGCGCGTGTCGGCGCTGTCGACCTCGCGCTTGGTGTCATCCTGCTCCCATGTGTGGATGATTGCCACGCAGGTGCGGCCATCCATCACCCGCAGCGTGTGCCGCTTGAGGATGGTCGTCTGGCCGCTCTGGGAGACGTTCTGTACGAGCTTGACCTCGTAACCGCCCAGGTAGCGCTTCTCCTCTTTCTGGATCACGGCCCCGCCGCCGGCCAGCCGCTCCGACACCTTGCGGGTGCGCAGCTCGTCGCCGTCGTAGGTGTAGTAGTCGCTGTCGTCCGGCTCGCCGGGCCGCTGGATGATCGCCGCCTTGCGTAAGGTCTCGCAGCAGCTCCAGGTCAGGCCAACTGTGTTGTTGATGTCGAGCTGGGCCTGGTTGCCGGATCGGTCGTAGGCGATGTCCTGCGCGCTCGCACCGTCGCTGGGGCGAATGGTCTTGAGCCGGTTCGAGTTCGGCATGATCGCCTGCCGGCGCGTCCACGCATTCGACGCCGTGTGGGCGAGCTTGATCAGGTTGCCGGCCTCGTCGTAGGTGTAGGCCTGGTAGTAGTTCTCGAGCTTGGTGGAATCGCCCGGCAGCGGGAGGTAGCGGCTCTGCTTGAAGCTGCCCTCGGCCTCGTTGTTGCGCTCGGTCGTGGCGTTGATCCCCGGGTGCTGCCGGCCCCTGGCCCCGATCAGGCGGTACAGCGCGTCGTAGGTGTAGTCCGACAGCGGCTCGACTTTCTGGTTGTTGTAGAACACGGTCTGGTAGGTCTTGTCGTAGGTGCGGGTGATGTTGCCGGCCGGGTCGTAGGTGTAGGCGATATCTTGCAGCACCGCCTGGCGCGACTGGCCCTGCGCGTCGCGGCCCGAGCGCGTGGTGTACAGCCGTATCAGCCGCGCAGTGGCGGCCTCGTAGGCGTAGGTCGTGGTCACGCCATTGGCATACGCGATCGCGGCGCGCTGGCCTTTGGCGTTGTATTCGATATGGTCGACGATTGGCTGCTGCGTGCCGTCCTTGAGGCGCACGGCCACGCGATCGAGCGCGCCGGCCTGGTTGTAGCTGTTGATCGTCATCGTGCCATCGGGCGCGGTCTCGGCGATCACCTGCTGCAAGGCGTTCAGCGCGACGCGGCTGGTGTAGCGCTCAGGGTCCATCGGGACGGCCTTATCCCAGCTGATGTAGTCCTGGTAGCCCTGCGCGAGCTGCCGGGTGGTCTCCAGCAGCGCCCCTTGCAGGCTGTAGCGGCTGTTGACGATCGTGCCGGATTGATCCTGGCGCCGGTACAGCTGGCCGCGCAGGTTCAGATCCTTGGCCTGCGGCTGGCCCTCGCCGTAGACGAACGTCTCGACGACGTTGTCGGTGGCGATCGTGCCGTCGTTTTTGATGCCCTTGACACGTATGCTGGATGGCCGCTGGAGCGGATCGTACGCGATCAGCTGGTCGAAATTGCGCGCGCTGCGATTCCACAAGAAGCTGCCCGCCGCATTGTCCAGGCTCAGGTTGAGGCCGGCATCGGCGCTGTCGGCGGCGAGCGCCGAGCCATCCATTGCGTACACATGCTTGAAGTTATAGTAGGCCGTTCCCTGTGTGATGTTGGCGTAATACAGGCGCGCGTCGGCCGACTCGATCGCGCGCGCTTGGATGTCGTACGTCCGGTGCGCGGTCAGGCGGCTCTGCCTGAGCAGGTCGGCGAGCGCTTCGCCAGATGACTTGTACGCGTCCGGCAGCCCTGCGATGAAGCGATCCTTGAATCCGGCCCGGTACGGTTGGAACGCGCCCGTCAGCCACGCGCCGTGCGGATCGTCCCTGTCGCGCGCGAGATACCCCTGGTCGATCAGCATGTCCCAGAGCGCGTTCGACGACGAGGGGCCGCCGACGATATCCCTGAACGCGTCCTCCGGCACGCGCCCGAGGTTGTCCTGAATGGTGAGGAACGGGTTGCCGGCGCTATCCAACACAGCGGTCTGCGGCGTATTGTAGAAGGCCGCGGCCTTGTCCAGCGCATCCCTTTCGTACTTTTGCGCCTCGCTCGGCTGCGCCGGGTAGCTTGCCATGAACTGCTTGTAGTACGTCGAGTCCTTGACCGTGTCGTTCTCGTCGTAGTGCGTCTCCTGCCAGGGCGTGAACACCACTTGCGCGAAGAAGCCCTTGGGCGTATCGACGCGCACGAGCCGCAGCAGCGGATCGTAGTGGAGCACGGGCGTGACTCCATACTCGGCCAGCTCGCGCTCGGACTCGTAGCGCGCCGTGGCGCTGTAGAACGGCTCGTACTGCTCGACGGCAGCACCCTTGTTGTTGTACACCGTGCGCCCCGAGACCAGCCAGCGCTCGTCGACCGGCCCCTCGATCGGCATGCCGGCCGAGTCGTGCCGCAGATTGCCATCCGTATCGCGCAAAAAGGCCTGGCCCGGCTCGACCTTGCCCTTGCTCTGCACCGCGCGCCCAAAGCCGTCGGAGTAGGCGATTCCGATGTGAATCCTGGTCGCCGCGCCCGGCGCCAGGTCGCTGGCGTGCGTCTCGCGCTGCAGGCTGAGCGCGTAGGGCGGCTGGCGCTCGTTCTGCCAGGCGAACGGGTCGTAGAAGAAATAGCTAGTGGCCTGCTGCAGATACTGTGCGGGGTTCTCCAGAATCGCCTGCAGGCTCGCTTCCGGACGCCGCGTATACTGATCCAGCGCCGCGTCGCCCTTCGGCTTCCCATCCTCCGTGCCGTAGGTCGAGGTGGCGATCACCGATCCCAGCGGATCGAAGCGCACTTCGGAGATATTGTCGTTGATGTCGATCAGCCTCTCGGGCATGAGCACGTGATAGTCGAACTGGTCTACGCGCGTGACATTGCCGAGCGCGTCCGTGACTGTCTGGGGCAGCAGCCGGTGCCCGTCATAGGCGACGGTGGTCTCGGCCCCGAACGGATCGGTGGTCTTCCAGGGCAGATAGTAGCCTGTGGCGTCGTAGTAGTGCTGGATCGCGCCCGGATTCCACCAGTAGCCGTCTTGGAGCACGTACCCGCCCGCGCCCTGCAGCAAAGCGCTGCTAACCTTATCGCCAAATGCCTGCTGAAGCTGCGCGGGCGAAAAGACGGCCGCCTGGCTGTGGTGCGCGAGCGCCTGCGGGCTGGCCTGGCCAAGCGGAAGGACTTCTGTTTGATCCGCGTTCCAGTAGTAGTGGCGCTGCCATTGTAGCAGCCTGGCCTGTGGAGCCGCGCCGGAAAGCGCCTGCTCGAACGCGATCTCATTGGCGCGGGCGGCGGCTAAGTGGCGCTTGACCTGCTCGAATGTGAAGTAGCGCCCCTGCGGCGCGGCCAGGCCGCCGATCTCGAAGGCGCGCTCCTCGCGCGGCAGGCCCAGCAGATGCATGCCCGCGGCCGCATCCCCGGCGCGGTCGATGTTGATCACGGCGGCGGCCGTAGCGGTGACTTTGAGTTGCTGCTGCTCGGGGTAGGCGTCCGGAACATCGCGCCGCGGGTATGATACGTGGCAGGTTTCGAGCACATTGCCGTACTCATCGACGTTCAAGACGAACTCATGCTGGATGCGCGGGTCGTCCGGGTTGCGCTCGTAGCTGTAGCTGAGGGTTTCGCGTGGATAGACGAAATACACTCCTGGCGAGTTTTCAGCCCTGGGCTGGAGCATCCTGACGCAGTAGCTCATCTCTGCGGCACTGTAGGGCGCGGATGGATCTTGCTCGGGGATCGCCACCGGCGCCGTCGGCGCATAGATCTCCTCGCGCAGCACGGCGCCCGCCAGAGCACGGCAGGCCCCGCGCCAGTCGTCGGCGCTGGCCTGCTCGCCATGTTCGAAGGCGCTGTCGGCCATCCGGCAGGCCTGGGCCTCCCAGAAGTATTCGCCTTCGTACTGCCGCGAGAGCGCGCCATCGCGCCGGAACGTACCAGTGTGAAACCAGGTCTTCGTCAGCACCGGCGGCACGTCGGTTGGCTCGGCATCCGTCGACAGGCGCTCGGCGTCCTGGCGCTCGACCATGCCGAACCCGCGGAAGACGCGCTCTTCGCCGTCATAGCAGCCGTGGTGGTAGGCGTAGGTGCTGACCAGCCTGGTCTGAGCGATCGGGTCGCAGTTCTCCACGCGCTCGACCACCTGCACCGGGAACGGCAGGTGATCGAGCCACGGCGTACCGCGTCGCTTATCGGCCAGGTAGAACTGTGTCGAGCTGCAGTAGGCGATCGTGGATTTGGCGCCGAGATTGTTGTCGATCTGGTTGAGCAGGTACGGCTTGCGCCCCTGGCTGAAATCGTAGCTCCAGTGGAGCGGCTGCGGGTGCCGCTCGGTGAAGACCAGGCAGGCGCTGCCGTTGCCGTACACGTCGGCGAACTCGATCTGGTTGAGCCGATCCCATGCGCTCGGCAGACGCAACTCGACAGGGTCGGCGAACGAGTTGCCGCTCTGGTTGAAAAAGATCTCGACGCGATCATGGTGAAGGTAGATCAGATCCGCCGTTCCCGAGCCATCCAGATCCGCCAGGAACAACCGAGCCGGGTCCAGCTGCGCGCCAAAACGCGGCGCGTTGGCGAGCAGCACCGGCGCGCCGAAGCGGCCGTAGCCTAGATTCGGCCAGCATTCGACCTTGCCGTTGCTGATCTGAACCAGGTGCTGGGCGCCGCTCCCAAACATGTCGGCAAACAGCACCGCCTGATCGGGCGCCGCGCGGTTGAGGAAAGGCACGCCATGCTCGCGGGGGCGCACGATGGCCGGGCTGAATCCGCCGTTGCCCAGCGAAGCGTAGACCCGAATCTGGTCGGGCTCGATCAACAGCATGTCCGCCAGCCCGTCGCCAGTCATATCCACCATGTAGCTGTCCGGGTGGTGAAAGTCGGTCGGCAGCGCCGGCAGCGCCCGGAATGGGCGCCAGCTTCGATCTGGGTTGGCTTCGTAGTACCCGGCGCCGGTCGCGGCGCTGATGAGCAGGTCGAGCTGGCCGTCGCCGGCCAGATCGATCAAACGCGGGTGCATTGCCTGCCGGCTGGCGTGGATGGGCAGCGTGGATAGTGGTTGGGCGCGCCGGTAGCGAACGCCGACGGGCTGGCCCGGCTCGTCGCCCGGGTCTTCTGGCTCCCAGTAGATCGTGGTGCGGCCGTCGCTGTAGAGCAGGCCGGGAATGCCCTCGCCGAATAGGTCGACAAGTTGGTGGTCGGGCGAGCCGTTCAGCGATGCGGGAATAGGGTCGTGCTCTTCCAGCAGGTCGAAGCGACCGCCGGCCGGCTGAAATTCAGTGTAGCCAAACTCCAGTCGCGGCATGCTCCGGCTTTGGTACTGGCCGCTCTCGAAGCGGTAGCCGGTCGACTCGACCGCGCGCAACAGGGTCACAGTCGGCGACTCGTCGTAGAAAAAGCGAGTAGCATGGACGAGCACCGGATCAGGGCCGAGCTCTGCGAAGCGGTGGAACATTAGGACGTGTCGACACAACCGGTGGGTGCGAATCTCGAATCCGGCGTGGTAGGTCGAGAACGGATCGTGGCGGCATGGCCATGCCCGAACCGGCCTGTAAGGATTGGGGTTCGCCGTGTCGAGATCGTACTCGCCGTAGTCGAAGACCACCTCGAAGAGCCACTCTGGTGTTGTATCCTGCCCTTCTTGAAATGGCAGAGAATTCCCGTACACAATGCGCTGGATATACTTGTTAGCTGTCTGGCTGCGGTTCAGTTCGTGCACCGCCGCAGGCAGATTATCGCTGTTTTCTGATACGTATTCGTAAACCGCCCGGTTGCCCTCGGCGTCGAATGTCTCGGCCAACAGCCACTGGAAGATGTTGGCCGGGTTCTGTGGGTCGGAGACGCGCGCGCTCTCCGTCGTACCGAACAGACTGGTGGCGTTGTCGCGGCCGACGCCTCGCCAGTGAGACATGTGGGTTCGTAGGTCAATCCAGCGCTCAATAGTGGCAAAAAGGCCTTCCGTTTGAGGACGGTACGCAATCACCCGGTAGACGGCGCCGTCGATCTGGCTGTCGCGCTGGCCGCCGGCGACCGGAACCAACTCGTCGGCATTAGCGAGCAGATATGTATCGGACGCATCATAGCGCGGCAGGCCCTTGGAGGTCTTGCACGAAATTGTGGGCAGATTAAGCGCAAATCCCAGGCCAAACGGGCCGTTTCCCGCTCCAGAGCTGTAGTCGACGCTGATCGCGGGCTCCGAGCCGCGACAGGGCGATATATGTAGAGGGATTGACAGCGCTGCCGTCCCAGTGAATGCATTCGACTGGAAAGTTTCGCCAATCCCCTGCAGCGCTCCGCCGCCTTTGGGGAGCGTGAGTTGTGTTACTGGAATTCTGCCGCTCTTCATGCGCGCGCCTTTACCGTTGGGCGGGTTGTCACCCGCGGCGATCGTCGACACAGCGCAGCCATCGACATAGATAGCCGCGCTAGCTTTTCAAAAGCAGCAACGAAGATGAACGGGCTAGATTGCCGTTGACTCGATTGCGACGGTTAACGCCAACTCGTGTAACTGAGAGCAGTTTTCGTGAGCCACAGAGCTACGGCTCTCTGCTCCATGATCTCTGTGGCTCAACCCTTTTGTTCTTGGCTGTGGAGAAGAGATCACAACGTGATACCAGTTTATCGTATTAGGGGCCGCGGCGCATCAGGAGAATTACGTACTTGGGGTATGTATCTTGGCAGCGGGCTCGTCTTCCAGGAGAGTCTCGACCTCGGCCAGGTCACGCCGCGCCCCCAAGCGCGCGAAGGTGGCGCGCCCCTCGATCAGGAGAGCCGTTTCGCTTCCCGCATCACTGCCGTCTCGCAACGCCAGCCCGAGCCTGCGTGCGCGCCATCTCGTAGGGATCGTCGGTGAGCCGCTCCTGGCTGCGCTCGAAGGCGGCCAGTCCCGCCTCGGGTTGGCCAGCGGCGCGCAGCGCCTGCCCTTGGATACACAGACTCAAGCCTTTATCATATGAGTCGCCGAGCTTGCGAGCGAGATCCAGCGCGCGTTCACATCCGCAAGCGCGGCCTGCGGTTCCGGGCGCGCTAGATGCACTTCGGCCCACAGGCGGTGGATCTCGGGCAGTCGGTAGCCAAGGCTACCTTCTTGTGCCAGCCGTTCAGCTTCCGCCAGCAGCGGCGCGGCGCTTTCGGCCTCGCGGCGCACGTGTAAGTCAGCCAGGCCCATTAGGGAAGGCACGGCCCATTCCCACAATGACTGTCCCCGCGACCATAATTTGTCCGCGACTGGTATCAATTTTTGTCCGAAAGTTCGGCATTTCGCGGCTGCTATCGTCAAATTAGCG
>DATFXE010000428.1:0-5514 GCA_035258585.1 Roseiflexaceae bacterium
GTCGGCCCCAGCTTGTACTCCTCCAGCGGCCCCGATGCCTGGACGAAGTCGGCGGGATCCTCGGGGAACTCCACCGCGTGCTCGCTCCAGATGGTGATCGCGCGCGGATCGCGCCCAAACGCCTCGCAATCGCGCCACAGCTGCTCGCACAAGGGTTTGAAGCGCTCCTCGAAGGCGCCCGTCCAGGTCCAGGCATCGGCCAGTCGCGCCGCCACCTGCATGGCTTTCTTGCCACCCGAGCCGACCATGATCGGGATCATCGGATCGGGGCGCGGCTCACAGTAGGCCTGCTCGATGTGATAATGCTGCCCGTGATAGCTGGCCGGCGACTGCGTCCACATGGCCCGCAGCACCTCGATCGTTTCGCCCAATTGTGCCACGCGCACACCGGGGCTAGGAAAGTCATAGCCATAGGCGCGGTACTCCTCCTCCAACCAGCCCGCCCCTAAGCCCATGATGAACTGTCCACCAGTCAGATACTGCATGCTGGCGCCCATCTTGGCCAGCAGCGCGGGGTTGCGGAAACTCTGGCACGCCACCAGATGCCCGTAGGTGAACCGAGGAAATTGTGCGGCAAGGTAGCTCAGGGTCGTCCAGCTCTCCAGTAACACCTGTGTGTTCTTCTGGAGGTGATCCTGAATCCAAATGGTCGAAAAACTTGGCGGGAGGCTGGCGAGTTTCTCGCGCGAGTAGGCGATCCCATCTGGCTCCCCATGCTGCCACTGGCAGCGGATGGTGGTACTGAACTCGATCGGCATGGCTCTCTACCTTTCCGCGTGCGTCGCTATTCATAGCGTGATAGCGCATCATTTGACATACTACCACAGCCGGAACCAGACCAGCGACCGAAGCCCCTGCGGCGTGAGATAATACACAGAGAACTCACGGCGCTGTTCGCCTGGCCAGAAACAGTTGGGGATGATGGTGCAGTTCGGCTGCGGGCCGCTGTGAATCACCAGGCTGTGCTGGGCAGAGAGCGCGATACGCTGGTCGAAGTCTGGTGCGATGCCCGCGCGCACCGCCACAACAAATACGCCGCAGCTTACGATCGTCAGCACCAGCCAGGTGACAAGCATGACTGCCAGGGTTTTCACCAGCAGTGGTCGCATCGGCCATCCTCCTCTTGCGCCCAACCATACTGCCGCTACAGGGAGCACGATGACGCACATCGCCCCTGCTCTGTCAGGGCTGACGAAGTGGCAGCGTGATCAGTCGTGTACCGGTTTCCCGCTCATCCGGCGGGGCTGGTTGTTCCGTCCGAGTGAGAACCCAGAACATGTAGTAATCCTGCGCGGGTAGTGTGATGAGCTCCGGTGGACAGGACGTTAGGTACCGGGCGCAGTCGGGTGTGTGCGTCCTATATGCCACAAGATGCGCTTGGCTAAACCGCACATCCAGCTCGGGTAGTGCGATGATCCGCTGCTGGATGGCCATCCCAAATCCGAACACGCCTGCCACCAGCAGCACGAGCAGGGCCAGACCACAGAGCAGGAGAGCGTACAGACGATTGTGCGTGTTCATGGGTTTCCTCCGTTTCAGCTACTAGGGGTGCATCATAGCCTCGTTCCTGCTGCGCCACCGCCGGAAAGACGTCTTGCTTGCGAGTTGCCGATTACCAAGCCAAGATCAGCGCGATATGAGCACGATGCCGTGCGCGCGCAGGTAACCGTTCACGCCCGCCACCGCCGGCTCGACTGCGGATGTCTCGGTGAGATTCGCATGCGCTTGCAGATAGCTGTTCAGGCCCTGTGTCGCAGCATCTACCTGCTGGGTTTTGGCGACACGATGTGCGTTCAGGTAGCTAGTCACGCCGGCAACCGCTGGATCAACCGCCACTACCTTGACGACGTTGGTATGCGCCTGGACGTAGCTGTTCACGCCTCGCGTTGCCGCGTCTGTGCTGATGATCGAACCGACGCTGGCATGTGCTTGGAGATAGCTCTGCACACCCTGCGTCGCTGCATCACGTGCTGGCTGAGCCACAACTGGCCGAACGAGCTGTGATTGTGCCTCATTCCCCCGCATTGCGTACACCAAGCTTGCCACCACGATCACCAGCAAAATCAAGCCAAGGATGGGTGCTTGAAAACGGCGCATATTCGTCGGGCGGGTGGTCGGGTTTGGCTGCTGAAACGGTTGCGTTTTCATCGTGTTGCTCCTTATTCGTTCGGGTTGGGCGTCGCCGTGGCCGGCGACAGCTTCGATGGCGGTATTACATCACGTGGGCGGTGGCGGCGGGTAGCAGCATTTGATACAATAGTGATACACGTGTGATACACCCAGCGTATCGCCTCCGGCATATCAAGGAGGAGGGCAGTGGATAGTTTCTCGTTTGGGGAATGGCTCCGGCAGCGTCGCAGCGCACTCTTGCTGAACCGCGAGGATCTGGCGCAACGAGTCGGCTGCGCGGTCGTCACGCTCCGTAAGATCGAGGCCGACGAGCGCCGCCCCTCTCTGACGGTCGCCGAGCGTCTGGCCGACTTGCTGGAGCTGCGTGCGGACGAGCGGACACTGTTCATCCAGGTCGCGCGTGGCCTCGCCACCGCTGACCGCCTGCCCGTGCCCATCCCGCGCGGCGCCGCACCTCCCACACCGTCCGCGTCGCCAGCGGCCCCGACCGCTGCACCCAGCGGAACGGTCACCTTCTTGTTCACCGACATCGAAGGCAGCAGCAGGCAGTGGGAGCAGTACCCGCAGGCCATGCCCGCGGCGCTGGCTCGCCACGACTCCCGTCTCCGGCAGCACGTCGCGGCGCACGGCGGCCAGGTGTTCAAAACCATGGGGGATGCCGTCTGCGCCGCCTTTGCCACCGCCCCTGATGCGCTCTCGGCCGCCCTGGCCAGTCAGCGCGCGCTCCACGCTGAGGAGTGGGGCGCGATCGGAGTGCTGCGGGTGCGCATGGCGCTCCACAGCGGTGTGGCCGAGCAGCGCGAGGGCGACTACTTCGGCCCAGCACTCAACCGTGTCGCCAGGCTGCTCTCTGCCGGACATGGCGCCCAGACCCTGCTCTCGGCGGCGGCCTGGGAACTGGCGCGCGATCATCTGCTTCCCGATGTGGAGTTGCGCGACTTGGGCGAGCACCGCCTCAAGGATCTGTCGCGCCCCGAGCGCATCTTCCAGCTCATCGCCCCCGACCTGCCAGCCGAGTTTGGGCCGTTGCGCACGCTCGACAGCTACACCCACAACCTGCCCGCCCAGCCAACCCCGCTGATTGGCCGCGAGGCCGAGCTGCTGGCCGTAGGCGAGCTGCTGCGGCGTGAGGGGGTACGCCTGGTGACGCTGAGTGGACCAGGCGGGATCGGCAAGACCCGCCTGGCGTTGCAGGCCGCCGCTGAAGCGCTCTCAGACTTCGCGGATGGCGTCTACGTCGTCAATCTGGCGCCGATCAGCGACCCGGCCCTGGTTATCCCGACAATCGCCCAGACTCTCGGCGTCACGGAGAGCGGCAGCCGGCCGCTGCTTGAGCGCCTCAAAGACTATCTGCGCGAGAAAGCATTGCTGCTGCTGCTGGACAACTTCGAGCAGGTGCTCTCTGCTGCACCGCAGCTTGCCGAGCTGTTAGCGGCCTGCCCAAAACTCAAGCTCCTCATCACCAGCCGCGAGGTGCTGCACCTCTACGGCGAGCACGAGTTTAGCGTGCCGCCGCTCTCGCTGCCCGACCGCCATCAGCTGCCGCCGCTTGACCGATTGACGCAGTATGAGGCGGTGCGACTGTTCATCGAGCGGGCGCAGGCCGCCAAAGCCGATTTCGCCGTTACGAACACGAGCGCGCCAGCAGTTGCCGAGATCTGCTATCGGCTGGACGGGCTGCCGCTGGCTCTCGAGCTGGCGGCGGCGCGCATCAAGCTGTTCAGCCCGCAGGTGCTGCTCTCTCGGCTCGAGCAACGGCTCACGCTATTGACGGGCGGCGGGCGCGACCTACCGGCACGCCATCAAACCATTCGTGGCGCGATTGACTGGAGCTACAACTTGCTCGATGCGGCCGAGCAGGCGCTCTTCGCGCAGCTGGGCGTGTTTGTTGGCGGCTGCACGCTCGAGGCGGCATCGGCCGTGTGCAACGCGGATGGCGCCCTGCCAATGGACGTGACGGATGGCGTAGCGTCGCTCGTGGACAAGAGCCTGCTGCGCCTGGAAGCAGGTGCGGACGGCGAACCGCGCTTTCTGATGCTGGAGACCATCCGCGAGTACGCGCTGGAGCGGCTGGCGGCGAGCGGGGATGATGATGAGATCCGGCAACGGCACGCGGCGTACTATCTTGCTCTGGCTGAGGCCGCGGAGCCGGAGTTGCGAGGACCGCAGCAGCAAGCGTGGTTGAACCGGCTTGAGACCGAACACGACAACCTGCGCGCGGCGTTGCGCTGGTACAGGGAGCGAGGGAATGCCGAGCAGCTCGGGCGGTTGAGCGGGGCGCTGTATCTGTTCTGGGACGTGCATTGGCCTTTGAGTGAGGGGTGGGGCTGGTTGGAGCAGGCGCTGGCACACAGTAGCGCTGTATCAGCGTCGGTGCGGGCGAAGGTCTGCCTTCGGGCCGGGTCGGTGGCCGGATGGCTAGGGCACTACGAGCGGGCTCGCGAACTCTGCACCGAGAGTCTGGGGCTCTATCGGGCACTCGATGATGTAGCGGGCATCTCGGCCTCATTGATGGCTCTCGCCTGGGCAGCATATGTACCGGGCGACGTTGCGCGCGCCACAGCGCTGTTTGAAGAGGCGCTGACCATCTGCCGGGCACATGCCTACCAGCCAGGGGTCGCCGAGGTACTGGGGAAACGGGCGGAGATCGCGTGGCGCCAGGGCGACCTGGCAGCTTCACGGGTGCTCGCGGAAGAGAGCCTGGCGCTGTGCCGAGAACTGGGGGACAAACGGGGTATCGCGGTCGCGTTAGAGAATCTGGCGTATGTCGCACAGCAGGGCGACGTCACCCACGCAACGCCGCTGTTAGAAGAGAGCCTGCCGCTATTCCGCGAGCTGGGGGACAAACGCGGCATCGCGGCCTCGCTGAACGGGCTAGGGCAGGTAGCCTTTCTCCAGGGCGAATACGCGCGGGCAAGAGCCTTCTATGAGGAGAGCCTGGCGCAGCACCGAGAACGAGGAGATCGGCGATCCATTGCCGCTCTACTAGCCAATGTCGGGGAGGTTGCGCTGGCGCAGGGCGAGGTCGCCAAGGCCAGGGCATTGTATGCTGAAAGCCTGGTCCTCTGCCGAGATATTGCGTTCAAAACGGGCATCAGTTGGGCGCTTCGGGGGCTGGGCACGCTGGCCGGTATGGTCGGGCGGCCAGAGCGCGCAGCGCGGTTGTGGGGCGCGATGGAAGCGGTCCGTGAAGCCACCGGCACACCAATAGAACCTGTTGACCGGGTCGACTATGACCGGATGCTGGCGGCGGTACGTGCTCAACTTGGCGAGGAAGCCTTTGCGGCGGTGTGGGCCGAAGGCCGGGCGCTGCCGCTAGAGCGGGCGATCGCCGAGGCCTTGGGTGGAGGAGGCTGACGTATTGACACGCAATTTGCAGAACTT
>DATFXE010000429.1:0-2354 GCA_035258585.1 Roseiflexaceae bacterium
GCTGTGACATACTGGCTGCACCGATAGCGTTTGCATGGCAGGGCCACCGCCACATGGTTGTGACGGTTCTAGAGCGCTGGCGGGTGGACGAAAGCTGGTGGCGACGGCGGGTCTGGCGCGAATACTTCACACTGACCACCCAGAGTGGTCTGCTCGTGCTGATCTACCACGATGTGCGCGACGATACCTGGCGACTCCAGCGTGTGTATGACTAGCCGGCCGCAATGGACTACGTGGAGCTGCACTGCCACTCCTATTACAGCCTGCTCGATGGCACCTCATCGCCGGCTGAGCTGGTCGCGCGAGCGGCCGACCTAGGCATGGACACCCTGGCGCTGACCGATCACGACGCCCTCTATGGCGCGGTGCCGTTTGTGACGGCCGCCAGGGCGCGCGGCATCCACCCGATTCTGGGTGCCGAGCTGACGCTGGAGGGCGATCACCACCTTACATTGCTGGTCGAAAACGACGTCGGCTGGCGGAATCTGTGCCAGCTGATCAGCCGCGCGCGGATGCGCACACCCAAAGGCCAGGCCAGGCTGGCCTGGGCCGATCTGGATGGGCGCACCGATGGTCTGATCTGCCTGTCGGGCTGCCGGCAGGGGCCAATCGCTTCGGCGCTGCGGGCGTGGGATCGTGCCGCCGCCTTTCGCCGGGCGCGCCGTCTGCGCGACCTGTTCGGGCCAGAGCACTTCTGTATCGAAATCCAGCAGCACCTGCGCAAAGACGATGCCATGCTCGCGGAAAGCCTGGTCTCACTGGCCCGCCATCTCAGGCTCGGCTACGTAGCGACCAACAATGTTCACTATGCGCGCCGCGATGGCCAGCGGCTCCAGGATGTGCTCGTCGCGATCCGGCAGCGCACCCCACTGGATGCCGCTGGCGCGGCGCTGCGGCCGAACTCCGAGTACTACCTCAAAACGGGCGCGCGGCTGTTGCCGCTGTTCAGCGCCTACTCCGATGCGCTGACGAACAGCCGCCGTATTGCCGAGCGCTGTCGGTTCGAGCTCGCCTACGGGCTGCAAGACCTGCCAGCGTTCCCGACACCGAATGGGTTGAGTCCGGCAGCCTATCTGGCACAGCTCTGCGAACAAGCGCTGCCGTGGCGGTACCGCGACCCACCTGAGCGAGTCTGCACGCAGCTGCGCTACGAGCTGGCGGTGATTGCCCGCGCTGGCCTCGCGAACTACTTCCTGATTGTCTGGGACATCGTGTGCTTTGCGCGTACCCATGGTATCCGCTGCCAGGGGCGCGGCTCAGCCGCCAACTCGCTGGTCGCCTACCTGCTGGCGATTTCCCCAATCGACCCGCTCGCGCATGGCCTGGTGTTCGAGCGCTTCCTCTCCGACGAGCGGCCATCGATGCCGGATATCGACCTCGATATCGCAGCCGACCGGCGCGAGGAGGTGATCCAATATGTCTATCGGCGCTACGGGTACGATCACGCAGCAATGGCGAGTACGGTGATCACCTTTCAGGCCCGCAGCGCGCTGCGGGATATCGCCAGGGCGCTCGATCTGCCCATCGAGTTGCTGAGGCAAGCGGAGCAGGCGCTTGAAGCTGAGCAGGTGTCCAGGGGTGGCATACTGACCCTGCTCGCCCAGCTTTGCCAGCAGATCGATGGTCTGCCGCGCCATCTTGGGCAGCACAGCGGCGGCATGATCATCACCGCTGCGCCCCTGGCTGAGAGGGTGCCGATCGAGCCAGCCGCGATGCCGGGGCGAGTGGTGGTGCAGTGGGACAAAGATGCGCTGGAGGAGGTTGGACTGGTCAAAGTTGATCTGCTTGGCCTGCGCATGCTGTCGGCGCTGACCGAGGCAGTTCGCCAGGTGCATACAGCGGCAGGCACCAAGCTCGATCTCGACCGCCTGACGTTCGACGATGCTGCTGTCTTTGACCTCATCGCCAAGGCCGACACAATAGGAGTATTTCAGGTGGAGAGCCGCGCGCAGGCGCAAATCCTGCCGCACCTCAAGCCGCGCTGCTTGAACGACCTGATCATCGCGATCTCGCTTATCCGGCCAGGGCCGCTCCAGGGCGATATGGTTCACCCGTATCTACGCCGTCGCCAACGCCTGGAAAGGGTCACCTACAAACATCCATTGTTGAAAGATGCGCTCGCAGAGACTCTTGGCGTCATCCTGTTCCAGGAGCAGGTGCTGAAAGTGGCGCGCGACCTGGCCGGCTTTACGCCCGGACAGGGCGAGCAGTTGCGGCGCGCGCTCGGCTCGAAGCGCGCTGATACCGCCATCGCGCACATGCACGATGCCTTTGTTGCCGGCGCGGAGTCAAAGGGTGTGCCGGCCTCGATCGCCAATGCTGTCTTCGATCAACTGCGTGCGTTTGGTGGGTAT
>DATFXE010000430.1:0-6098 GCA_035258585.1 Roseiflexaceae bacterium
AGTGTTGACATGCCGATTGGCCGCCAGCCCGCGCAGGCGTAGGTAGGCTCGCTGCTCAAGGTGATCGCTCGGCATCATCTCCACCGCACAGCTGATCGGCTCGCCGGTATTCGGCAGAGTCGCGCGGCGCGGCGCAACGGCGATCGGCTTCAGCTTTACCGCATCGCTGGGCGGGAAATTGTGCAGATGCACGTAGAGCGTGTTGCCGCAGTGGGTAAGCAGGATATTGCGGTTACTCGTCATCCCGTGGGCCACATCCACGCCCTCGAGCGCCTCGCGCACCGTCTGGCACCAGGCGCCGATCCGGCGCAGGATCGCCTTCGCCGGTTCCGGGATGCTGCCATCGGCGCGTGGCCCGACGTTGAGCAGGTAATTGGCGCCGCGGGCCAGGTAACTGTCGATGCTGCGGATCAGGTGCCGATCGCTGTAGTAATCCTCGTCTTCGCGAAAGCCCCAGCTTTCACTGCCGACCGATGCGCCGCGAGCTGCGCATACTCCTCACGCGGCACGCGCCAGCGCCAGTGATGCTGCTCGTGCCAGGCGGGGATGGCGAATGCCTCAGTGCGCGAACATGCCAAAGCGCCGCTCGAAGAACGAGCCGCACCCGTCGCCGAATCGTTGTGCTTTCATTTACGTCCCCAGCTAATGCGTTTTCTGCTATGGTAGCAGAAGAATGCCCAAGCGGGCAACTGGCCGGGCTAGATCGTGCCGAGCGCTGGACTCGTCTCGAAGACATCGGCGAAGCGCAGATTGCTGTGACGGCTATAGTAGGAAACCTGGCGGGCGAGGTTGGAATCCGGCGGGGTATCGCGCGCGGCAGCCACGATCTGCTCGGCGGCGCGGCGCTGGCATTCAGCGATCTGCTCGGGCCGGGCGCCATCCGACCGCAGGCGGCGCAGCTCGGATTCCCATGGCACGCTGCACGCCCCGCGGGCGACGATCCCTGTGGCATCCGGCAACACCTTGCTGTGTCGCAGCCAGTTCAGGCCGAGGCAGAAGGTCATGGCAGCGCCGGGGGCTCGTTCGACCGCCAGCTTCAGCAGCTCAGCCTCGCGCCCGACCGCCAGCGTCAAGAGCGGCAGGTCGTCGGGCTGGAGCTCGTCGGCGTGGCGCTGCGGCACGCCGAGCAAGTGCGCGAGCGCGTCGGCCAGCGGCCGGGCCTGCCGATCGAGCGCGACGATGCAGGTAAACTGCCAGCCTAGGCCCTGGACGATCGCGATAAAGCGCTGGAGCGTCGTACCGATATCCGGGTAGGTGAAGTGGTAATCCTGGAACTCGTCCAGTCGCAGCCCGTTATCCTGGGCGGAGCCAAGGTAGACCACGCCGTGCTCGGCGTAGAGCCGATCCTTGGCCCAGCGCGGCACGCCCAGCTCACGGTAGCGCTCGATTGTGCAGATATGCTCGATCACCTGGGCCTGCGCCGAAGGCCGCGGCGCCAGGCGCAGAGCGTGGCCGAAGGCCGCCAGCGCCTCATCATACGCGCCTAGCCGAAGCTGGCAGTTGCCGAGCAGGTGATGCACCTCCCAATCTTCGGGGTAGTGCTCAAGCGGCAGCTTGATCTCTTCGAGCGCAGCCTGATAGTCGCCCTTCAGAAAGTGGATCAAGCCGATCTCATAGTGGCTGGCCGGGTCGCCCGGCTCGATCGTCAGGCAGCGCTGGAATGTGGCCAGGGCTTCATCGTGCCGGCCCAGCTCGAGCAACACATATCCGAGGTTGAAGTGCGAGAGAAAATCGTCCTCGAGGGCGGCGACGACGCGGAACTCTTCCGCCGCCTTGGCCAGCAGGCCGTGGCGCTGATAGTAAAAGCCAAGCGCGTCGTGGGCCTCGCGCAGATGCGGATAGCGCGCGATTGCGCGACGATACTCTTCGACCGCCTCCCCAACCCGGTGGGCGCGTTCCAGGTTCAGGCCGCGCTGGAAGTGAATCAGCGCCTCTTCCCGTTGAGACTCATCGAGCATTGCGGGCTCTCCGAAGCCTTGGTCAGTCGGCAGTAAGCAGTAAGCAGTGAGCAGCAAGCATGGCACCATTACACTGCCGACCGCAGACTGTCTAAAGATTGCTTCTATCGCTCACGCGCGATCTGATTTCCGCACATCCGGCCGTGCGCGCTATTATAGCACATGCACCCCAGCGCTCGCCAAAATTTCGCGCTGCGCCGCCAACAGCTGCGCGATCCCATCGCCAGCCAGGTCGAGCAATCCATCCAGCTCGGCGCGCGAGATCGCGCGACCTTCCGCGGTACACTGCACTTCGACCAGGCCGCCGTCGCCGGTCTGCACCACGTTGCAATCCAGCTCGGCTGCGCTGTCCTCGCTGTAATCCAGGTCGAGCAGGGCCGCTCCGCCGACATAGCCGGCGCTGATGGCCGCGACCGCCGCCACCAGCGCCCTCTGCTGAAGCGCGCCGCGCTCGAGCAGGCGGTGCAGCGCTAGCGCCAGCGCTACGTAGCCGCCGGTGATCGCAGCGGTACGAGTCCCCCCATCTGCCTGGAGCACATCGCAATCGACCGTAACGGTGCGATCGCCAAGCAGGCGCATATCCACGGCCACGCGCAGCGAGCGCCCGATCAGGCGTTGGATCTCCTGGGTGCGACCGCCGGCGCCGTTGCGCTCACGGCGCGTGCGCGTGGTGGTCGAGCGCGGCAGCAGTGCATACTCGCCGGTCACCCAGCCCTGGCCTTTACCGCGCAGCCAAGGCGGCACACCATCCTCTACGCTGGCCGCACAGAGCACGCGCGTCGCACCCATCTCGATCAGCGCGGCGCCCTCGGCGAACCCGAATGGATCGAGCGTGATCGCGAGGGGGCGCAGATCGGCGGGGCCACGGCCATCACGACGGGGCATAGCTTACTCCTCAATTAACGTTCGAACGTTCAAACGTTTGAACGTTTCAACGCTAAGTCAGAGGCACACGCACTTCGACCGTGGTGCCCTCGCCCTCGGCCGAGCGGATACGGCACTCGCCGCCGATCAGCCGGGCGCGCTCGCGCATGTTCAGTAGCCCTAACGAGCCGCGCGTATTGTAGTTCGACTCGACCGCCGCCAAATTGAAACCCCGGCCGCGGTCGCGCACGCTGGCCACGAGCTGGCCTTCCTCGATGTACAGATAGATCGCCACCTCGGGCGCGCGGGCGTGCTTGCGCGCATTATTTACCGATTCCTGGATAATGATAAAGATCGCCGCCTCGATTTCGACGGGTAGGCGTGGGATGCTGGCAGGCGCCTCCAGGCGCAGCCGCATGTTGCCCGTGGGGTCGCGGAAGCGGCTGACATACTGCTGCAAGGTGGAGAGCAGCCCTTGCGTCTCCAGACCAAGCGGCCGCAGCTCAAACAAGAGCGTACGAATATCCTGCGAGGTCTTCTGCACCAGTTCGGAAAGAACGTTCAGCTCGCTCTCGACCCGCTCCGGCATGGCGCGCAGCAGCTTCTTGACGAACTCGATGTTCATTGCGATCGCCGCGACACTCTGGGTCGGCCCATCGTGCAGGTCGCGCGCGATTGCGGCGCGCACCTCAGCCTCCTTGGCCAGCAGCTTGTCGCGCTCACTCTTGAGCGAGCGCACCAGCCGCGCGTTCTCGACCGCCACCGCAGCCTGGGCCGAGAGCGTCGTCAGCAAGCGCAGATCCTGCTCGCTGAACGGCTCGCCGCTGCGCTTGTTCAGCACCTGCATCACGCCGACGATCCGCTCGCCCTGGCGCATAGGGGCACACAAGATCGACCTGGTCACAAAGTCGATATCGCGCGCCACGCCGTCGAACCAACGCGGGTCCTGCTCGACGTCGTTGACGATCTGGCCGATGCCGTTTGTCGCCACCCAACCGGCGATTCCGCGATCCATTGGAATGCGAAACTCCCTCAGCTCGCCGGTATGCGGGTCGGTGGTGTCGAGCACCAACGCGCGCGTGGCCTCATCCAGCAGCATGATCGAGCAGCGCTCGGCGCCCATGACCTCGGGCACATGGCGCTTGATATCTTCGAGCAGGCTCGGGAGATCGAGGTTGGTCGCCAGCGCCTGACCCACCTCGTAGAGCAGGTGCAGCTCGCGCAGATCGTGCTCGGCGTGGCGCAGCATGGCCAGCTTATCGGCCTCGCCTCCCAGCGCGCGCACCAGCAGCACCACCATATCCTCACCGGCCCGCGCGGTCTCCGATCGCTCGACATCGCTCTCGCGCACCACCAAATGCAGCAACCCGACAGTCTGGTTGCCACTGCGCAGCGACAGCTCCATCAGCTGGCGGTCGTCGTCGAGCGCGTAGTAGCCGATCGCCGGCTCGCCGCCCTCGGCACGGCGGGCAAACGCCTCGCGCGCCTCGGCGATCATCCGCGCCGCGTCCTGGTCGAGCGTGCCGCTCTCGAGCGGCAGCAGTTCGCCATGCGGCGCCTGGTAGATCAAAGCGCCGGCCTGCGCGGGCCAGAACGCCACCAGACGCTCCAGCGAGGCGCGCAGCAGCGACGGCACATCCTGGTGGCCGCCGGCCGAGAGCAACTGGCCGAGCGTCTGAAGCTGGCGAGTGTCGATCGTCATGGCTGGCATGCTGAACCTCATTCTGGCGATTAGGGATTGGCGATTGGGGACTAGGAAAGCGAGTGTAGCGTTCCTGATCGCCAATCGCCATACGTGAAGGCTAACTTTAACGCATGGCAGAAGAGCTGTCAACGCGTGAATATCACAAGCGGCCGTATCATTTCAAACTGCGATCGAGCGCCTTAAGATGCGCAGAATGTGGATTTTCCAAAACAAAGGTTGAGATTTACAATCTTGACGCGCGGCCTTAAAGTAGGTATAATACTGGTCAAAGAGTTCGCGCTCTTGGTTCAACGGTTCGGATAAGGCGGCGAGGACGCACTGTTATGCGAATGTTGCAGCCAGCAGAATATCGGCCAACTTAGGGCGGCGCAGGGTAATGTTGATCCTGCTGCCGCCCTTCTTATTATGTCGAGCGAAGTGGAGATCGGCTCGGCAGAAGCAGCCTGATCGCGGAGCGCGAACGGCAATCTAGTACAGATCGGCAGGCGGAGGCGATGCGGAATTGGCCGTATCGCCGAGGACACGATTACAGGAGGCATATATGCACTCGGACTTGATCGGAAAGATCGAGAAGGCTCGGCGGTACGCACACGAACCGGAGCGAATCGCGATTGGCGAGATGAAAGCCAGCTTCCGAGGCGGTAACAACGATCACCTCATTACCCTTTCCGAGGGCCACTGGTCCTGCGATTGCAGCTTTTTCCGCACATGGCAAACATGCGCGCATGTTATGGCCTTCCAGAAGATCTTCGATCCTATGCTTCCCGAGGAAGCCCGCGAAGCCACCAGCCCGACCCCAGTCAACGAGCAAATGGTCGGCGTGATGAGCTAGGCGGGTACTGAC
Organism: Roseiflexaceae bacterium; assembly: GCA_035258585.1. Lineage (GTDB taxonomy): Bacteria > Chloroflexota > Chloroflexia > Chloroflexales > Roseiflexaceae > DATFXE01. Next base: position 5,372 of record DATFXE010000430.1, read on the forward strand.
AGCGAAACTTCAGCCGCCTTCCCGCGGGAAGGCGGCTTTTTCATGCCTAGTGCAAAATCAAGATAGCTTTGCGAGTTTGGCGTAAGACTCGATCGCATCAGGAACACGAGCCTCTAGCCTCAAGTCCCCAGCCTCTGCCCTCAATCGGCACTAGGGTAGTGATGCGAAAACAGTATCAGTCCACATAGATATCATTTGTCTCGAAGAAGCGCAGCCAGGGCGCCATCGGATCATCGTCGATCGGCACAGGATGCAGGTGATCGCACACGATGCCTTTGCGAGCATGTTCGACCAGCCAGCTGAGACCGGCCTCTGCGGCGGCGGAGGGTGTGGCGTACGGCCCTTGCCAGTTGCGGATGATCTTATCATTCTGGATCGCCCAGCCCCAGCCACTCTCACCATGGCGGCGTGGCGCGATGGTTATACCAATTTGCTCGAGCATTGCAATGATGGCGCGTTCCTGGTCAGCCATGGATGGCCTCACTTTCAGATACTACTTGCGCTCCCGACTCCCGCGGCACGTGGATATTACAATATGCGAATGCGCCTCCCAGCGGGGATGAATCGTTTCCAGATCTACTTTACGCTACTTGCCGGCCGCGCGTATCCAGCGTTTTACGTATTCGATTACGTATTTTGTTCCTGCTGAGGGAGGATCGCGTATCCGCCTTGTATATCAGACGTGCTATACTAGTGGTCAACCACACTGATTTTGCAATGGAGGCTC
>DATFXE010000431.1:0-9743 GCA_035258585.1 Roseiflexaceae bacterium
ATCACCGCCGTACTTATCGCCAGGCTCGATCGGCTCTCGCCGATACTGAAAGCCGTGGTGCAGACGGCGGCCGTGCTGGGGCACGAGTTCGATATCGAGGTGCTGGTGCGAATATTGCCAGATGACGCCGATACCGCCGCCAACGTTCGCCAGGCAGAGGACGAGACGATCTGGTCGGGGTCTGGAGACGGGCGCTATCGCTTTCGACACTCCCTGCTGCGCGACGCAGCCTACGATATGCAGACCCATGCCCGGCTGCGCGAGTTGCACGCCCTGGCCGGCGCGGCGATAGAGCAGGTCTATGGCGAGGCGCTGGCGGGGCAGATCGCCGAGTTGGCATACCACTATGGGCAGGCTGAGGATGTCGAGCGTGAGCGGCAGTATGTCGCTCTATTGGGTGAGCAGGCGTTCAACGTCAGCGCCTTTCGCGAAGCGCTCAGTTGCTTCGAGCGCGCGCTGGCGCTGACGCCCGAGACAGGAACGCGGCGCGCGCGGTTGACCTTCCAGCTCGCGCGGACCGTGTTGCTGCTGAACGACCATGACCAGAGCCGCCGGCTGTATGAGCAGAGCCTCGCGCTTTCGGAAACCGCCGACGACTATGCTGGTGTGGCGGCAGCGTGCTATGAGCTTGCCACGCTGGCCGCCGACGGGTCCGCGAGCAGCGCAGCGCTCAGCTACCTCGGGCGTGCCCTGGATCTGTATCGCAACCTGGGTGACCAGGCTGGGCAGGGGCGTGTGCTGAACCGCCTCGGCGGGCTCTACATCGAGCTGGGCGAAGAGGAACGGGCGCTGGCGGCCTATGAGCAGGCTCTGAACCTCGAGCACGGCAATCGCTCCAGGCACGCCTAGTGCGTATCTGCAAGCCACCTCACTGCTGGCGTTGACCCCCGGCCTGGTGGGGCCGCGAATAGGCCCTAGCACGGCGCATCAGAAACCCCAAGCAATCACTGTCAGGTGGTATTAGTACTACAACGAGAGTTAGGAGGTCTGGAGGGCTTCGCCCTCCAGATTCCATCCAGGGTGGGGGTGCGAGGGGCGGCTTTGCCGCTCCTCGCACCCCCACCGAATAGGGTTTTTCGGGGGCCCGAGGCCCCGTACCCCCATTCGGAAGTAAAGCCTCGTTGTAGTGTTAGATACTGCCTGCATATCGCACGGCGTTTCGGAAGATCGCCAGCCCGTCACCTTCGATGCGCCAGGGTTCGCGCGTCCAGCGTGGGTGTTGCTGTGGCAGTATGGCATCCTCTGGGTGCGGCATCAGGCCCAGCACATTGCCAGCCGGGTTGCACACGCCGGCGATCGCATCCTCGGAGCCGTTGGGGTTGTCGGGGTACCCCGCCCGATCGCCGCTGGGCGTAACATAGCGTAGCGCCACCTGCCCATGCGAACGTAGCGCCTGAAGCGTGGCTTGGTCGCGTGTCACGAAGCGCCCCTCGCCATGGGCCACCGGCACCTCGATCGGCCGATCGATGCCGTGGGTGAAGACGCAGCGGCTGTGGGGATCGGCGGCGAGCTGAACCCAGCGGCATTCGAATTGGCCCGAGGCGTTGTCGGTCAGCGTCGCCGACGGAGACGAAGGACCAAGGACGAAAGACGAAAGGAGATGCTGGTCGTTGATACGCCATTCGTCTTTGGTCTTTGGTCTTTGGTCTGAGCCAGGCAGAATCCCCGCCTTCACCAGTACCTGGAACCCATTGCAGATCCCAATCACCGGCCGACCGTCGGCGACGAAGCCGGCCAACTGCTCGCCCAGCCGGTGGGCCAAGTCGACTGCCAGCAGTTTGCCGGCGCCGAGGTGATCGCCATAGGAAAAGCCGCCTGGGATGATCAACAGCCCGTAGTCGGCGATGTTTGTGTCGCCTGCAACCACGCGATTGACGTGGACGCGCTCGGGCCGCCCGCCCGCTAGCTCGACGGCTGCGGCGGCGTCCTCGTCGCGATTGATGCCGGGCGCGCGCAGGATGAGGGCTCGTAGCAACATATACTCCTGAGTGACGAGTGACAAGTGACGCACCTCTCGTCACCCGTCACTCGTCGCGGCTAGCTTCCGCGAAACTCCATCTCCACCTCGCCGACCTTGATTCGATCGCCGGGGCGCAGGCGTTGGGGCGAGCGCGGCGGCAGCAGCGCGCCATTCAGCTGTGTGCCATTGGTCGAGCCGAGATCGGTGATGGTGTAGTAGTCGCCGTCGCGGTTGATCACAGCGTGGTTGCGCGAGGCGATCCCGCGGTCGTGCTCGGCCAGATCCAGCTCGGGATAATGGTTTTGGCGCGGGTCGCGGCGGCCGATCCGCATCGGCAGGCGGTCGAGCTTCTGCTCCCAGGCGCCGCGCGGCGTTGTTACCAGCAGGCGCGCCACCGGCGGCGGGCCGATTGGCGCGCCGCAGCCAGCGCAGAAACGCGCGCCGGCCTTGTTGACTCGCCCACAGCGGTTACAGGTCACACCACTCACGATCGGCGGTGGTGCCACCTGCGGCGCGAGCTGTGGCGGCGGCCCGGCCACCGTAGGCACATGTTGCGGCTGGAGCTGCGCCACCGGCACCGTCGGCGCGGCGGGCGCGATCGGCGGCGGCACCACACGCGCGGTTGGGTCGACATACGGGGCGTCAAGGCAGCTTAATAACGCCTGCTCGAACTCGGCGGCGGTCTGGTAGCGCGCGTTCTGGTCGGCCGCCATTGCCGTGATGATCACGCGCTCGGTCTGCTCGTCGACCGAGAGGTTGAACTTGCGGATGCCGCCGGGAGCTGGCGTTTGCAGTGGGATGGGCGGCATATTCGTCATCAGGTGCAGCAGCGTGGCTCCGAGCGCATAGACATCCGAGCGCGCGTCGGTCTGGCCCTTGCCATATTGCTCCGGCGGCGCGTAACCGGCCGACCCCATCGCCACCGTGTCCTTGGATTTGCCGCGCTTATGGGTGCGTGCCACGCCGAAATCGATCAGTTTGAGCACGCCGTCAGGCGTGAGCATGATATTCGAGGGCTTCAGGTCGCGGTAGATGATCGGTGGGGTGCGTGTGTGCAGATAGTGCAGCACGCGCGCCACCTGAATGCCATAGCCAAGCACCTGCTGCTCCAGCAGCGTAGCGTTGGTCTCGCGTATACGGTCCTCGAGCGTCTGGCCCGGTACGAACTCCATTACCATCACAGGTCGGCCCTGGTATTCGAAGCGATCGGCGACCACCGGCAAGTTCGGATGCCGCAACTGTTCGAGCAGCGCCGCCTCCTGCTCGAACAGCCGGCGATTCTCCTCGGCCTCGGCCGGCGGCACATCTTGTTGCGGCCGCATCTCCTTGAGCGCCCAGATCGTGCCGTCGGCCAGGCGTTGCGCGCGATAAACCGCACCCATCCCGCCACGCCCGATCAAGCCCAGAATTTTATATTCGCCGCGCGCGCCTTGGATAAGTGTTTCAGGAGCAAGCAGCTCGGTTGTCGCGATCATGTTCCACCATGTCACGGATCGCGGGCTTCGCCCTGAGCCCTTCGACCGGCTCAGGATTCCTCAGCCGAACGGTCGTAGGTCGAGAGTATACACCGGCGAGACGCGCAATTCTATCCTTCGTGTGGGCTAGATTGTACCATAACGACGCGCGATCTGTGTGAAAGGTTGCTGATACAAATCGTAGTCGGCAGGAGGCAGTCGGCCGGAGGCAGTCGACTGCTGATCATGCTTACTGCTCAATGCCTGCTGTCGACTGCCTATCGCCTGCGACTTGCGGCCTGGTATGCTATACTAGCGTATAGCAGCCGCACGCATGCAACCTGGTGCGGTGTTTGAGCGTACCAGATAAAGATATATATCATCACATCTGTTTTTCTTTTTTTCCCTCCCAGAGCGAAAAAAAGAAAAACATAGGACTTAGGCAGTTGGCGTTTTAGCCGGGGTCACCCAGAGGGTAGATGGGGCCACAGGCCCCGTGAAGCTTCATTTCCGCCCACCCGTGGAGGCAAAGCCGCCACACCTGGGCGGAAAGAGGGGTTCTTTGGAGGGCTTTGCCCTCCAAACCTCCCAACTGCCTAACTCCTAAAACAAAAAGCAGGAAAGTACCGCTGCGGATGACGACATCTCGGTCAGCGTGTAAGTCCCGATTTTGAAAGGAGCACATCCCATGGCCGGTGAGGTCAATCTTCGCGCGACGCTGGCGCGCCCATTCCTCGCGACAACAGGCACGCCCCAGGTGGCCTACCTGCTGATCGAGGTGCTGCCGAGCCAGGTCGTCGCGCAGGTGCGTATGCCGGTCAACGTCAGCTTTGTGCTCGACCGCAGCGGCTCGATGAAGGGCGACAAGATCGACCGTGTGCGGCGGGCGACCAGCCGCGCGATGGAGATGCTCGATCAGCAGGATATCGCCTCGGTGGTGATCTTCGACCATCGCACCGAGGTGCTGATCCCGGCCGGCTCGGTGCTCAACCAGCGCGAAATCCAGGAGAAGATCAACCGCATCCGCGACGCCGGCGGCACGAAGATCGCGCCGGCGGTCGAGAAGGGCCTGCGCGAGATCGAAAAGGGCGGCTCGAATGCTATTCGCCGATTGGTGCTGCTGACCGATGGCCAGACCGAGAACGAGAACGATTGTTTGCGCCAGGCCGACGAGGCCGGCCGCCGCGGGGTGCCGATCACCGCGCTCGGCGTTGGGAAGGACTGGAATGAAGATCTCCTGATCGATATGGCCAACCGATCCGGCGGCACAGCTGACTATATCGACCAGCCCGATAAGATCATGGACTACTTCCAGAACACCGTTCAGCGCGCCCAGGCTACCGCCATCCAAAATGCGGTGCTGACGCTGCGGCTGGTGCAGGGCATAACGCCGCGGGCGGTCTGGCAAGTAATACCGCTGATCAGCAATCTGGGCTACCGGCCGGTGTCCGATCGCGATGTCAGTGTGCCGCTGGGCGAGCTGGAGACCGGCAGTGGCCGAACCGTGCTGATCGAGCTGCTGATCGACCCGCGCCCGGCTGGCCAGTACCGGATCGGCCAGGTCGAAGTCGGCTATGATGTGCCAGTGCTGAACTTGCAGGGCGAGAAGGCCCGCGCCGACGTCATGATGACCTTTAGCACCGACCCGGCGCTGACGGCGCAGGTCAACGCGCCGGTGATGAACATCGTCGAGAAGGTCAGCGCATTCAAGCTCCAGACGCGCGCGCTACAGGATCTCCAGGCCGGCGATGTCGGCAGCGCGACCCAAAAACTCCAGAGCGCCGTGACGCGCCTGCTCAACCAGGGCGAGATCGAGCTGGCCCAGACGATGCAGCAGGAGATCAGCAACCTGCAGCAGACTGGCCAGATCTCCAGCGAGGGCCAGAAGACCATGAAGTTCGGCACGCGCAAGACCGTGCGCCTGAGCGACCTGGATGTGCCGGAGGATTTGAAGGTCAAGAGCGGCGAGTAGGCCATTTTTGCGCCAGGGTGAACTATATCTTCTTTTTGTTGTTCTTAGGACTTACGCAGTTGGCGTTTTAGCGGGGGCGCGGGGCCGCAGGCCCCGAGAACCTTCTTTTCCGCCCATCCGTGGCGGCTTTGCCGCCACGGATGGGCGGAAAGAGGAGTTCTTTGGAGGGCTTTGCCCTCCAAACCTCCCAACCGCCTAACTCCTAGAAATGAATAGCACCTTTGTAAAGGCAACCGCTCGCAGAGGGAAGAACGGAAAACGGATAGTAATTGATAAGCGCCTCTAGCGCAGACTCTCCTCGAAGAATCCCACGGTCTCGTCTAGATGCTCGTTGACGTACAGGTATCCGCCGAAGCGCTCCTTGCTTGGGGCTACGATCAGCGGCAGCGCGTGCGGCGTAGCGTCCACCATCGCCTGTACGTCGGCCAGGCTGCCCCATCTGTCGCCGCTGCCCTGTATGTAGAGCATACGCGTCTCGCCCAGATATGGCGCGGCGCGCGCGGGGGCGATCTGCTCGAACGTGGGAGCGCCAAAGGCGCCGTGGAGCGGCTCGGCCAGCCTGGCGAGCAGCGGCCCGGCTGGCCCCAGCAGTGTTCGTGCCAGGTTAGGCGCAAAAACCGATGCGCTGGTCGGCTGGACGGCGATGGCGGCGCGGATCGGCTGGCAGCGCGGAATGCCATACAGGAGCGTATTGCCGCCCATCGAGTAGCCGATCGCTCCGATCCGATGCCTGTCGACGTCGGGCCGTTTGCGTAGCCACGCCACTGCGCCCACGAAATCGCGGCCCTCGTGCACGCCAAATGTGACCGGCCAGGCCGAGTCGCTCTGGCCATGGTTGCGCAGGTCGAACAGGAGCACGTGGAATCCGGCTCGCGCCAGCGCTTGCGTCGCTTCCAGGAAACTCACCATCCGGTCGGGCAGCACGGTCTGGCCGGCCAAGTTGCCGAGCCGGTTCCAAGGCCAGCCGTGGACGAAGACGATCGCCGGCGCCGGTGTGCCGTCGTCGTCGGCGCGGTGGATGAACCAGCCGCGTAGGGTTACGCCGTCGTCGGATGGGAAGACGGCATCGTCGGCGTGCAGATCGGCATCGGCGGGCGTGCGCCAGAGCGGCTGGCGCGCCCCCGTGATCATCAGACGCGTCAGCGTGGCGGCCGGGTAGCCGATCCGTCCGGCGGCGATCCCAAGCCCCAGCCCAAGCGCGAATGAGGCGCGGTTACGAAGTGTCTGTAGCGGCATGCGAATCTCTCCAGGGAGCTATGAGGTATCTGCAATTATACACGCTGTCGCGGATCGGCATTTGGGCGCGGCGTGCTATAATAGCGCCCTACACGGAAGGCAAAGAAGCGATATTTGCCGCGAGAACCACAATGCGGGCGGCGAGCGTGAAGGAGAAGAGACATGGCACGCGTTGCGATTAACGGCTTCGGGCGGATCGGTCGCCAGAGCTTTAAGGCGCTGGTTGAGCGGTACGCCGACGACCTCGAGATCGTAGCGGTCAACGATCTAACTGATAATGAGACACTGGCGCACCTGCTGCGCCACGACTCGACCTACGGCCCGTTCGACGGCGAGGTCAGCGTCACCGAAGATCAGATCACAGTCGATTTCTACAGCGAGGACGATGACGAGGAGCATCGGGTCGAGATGGCTGCGCTGGCCGAGAAAGATCCGACCAAGCTGCCCTGGCGCGATATGGGCGTCGATATCGTGATCGAGTCGACCGGGCGCTTCACCGATGCGGAGAAGGCTCGCGCGCATTTACAGGCTGGCGCGAAGAAGGTGATCATCACGGCGCCTGCCAAGGGCGAGGATATTACGATCTGCCTGGGTGTGAACGAGTCGAAATACGACCACTCTATTCACAACATCATCTCGAACGCCTCATGTACCACCAACTGCCTCGCGCCAGTGGCGAAAGTGCTCAACGATCGCTTTCGCATTCGCCGCGGCCTGATGACGACCATCCACTCCTACACCATGGATCAGAATCTTCAGGACAACGTCCACAAGGATCTACGCCGCGCCCGCGCGGCGGCGATCAATATCGTTCCGACCACCACCGGCGCAGCCAAAGCCGTGGCGCTAGTCATCCCCGAGCTGAAGGGCAAGTTCGACGGCTTCGCGGTGCGCGTGCCTACGCCCACTGTGTCGCTGGTGGATTTCGTGGTGCAGCTCGAGCGAGCAGCCTCGGTCGAGGCAATCAACAACGCCTTCCGCGAGGCAGCCGAGAGCGAGGATCTGGAGGGTATTCTGGGTATCAGCGACGAGGAGCTGGTCTCATCCGACTTCATCGGCACGTCGTTCTCCAGTGTGGTCGATCTGCCGCTGACGATGGCGGTCGGCGACGACTTCTTCAAAGTCGTCTCCTGGTATGACAATGAATGGGGCTATTCGGTGCGGGTCGCCGATCTCACCGCCTTTGTGGCGGATGGGTTTGAGGAATAGTGCCCGGTAAGCAGTCGGCAGTAAGCAGTCGGCAATTCGTCGAATGCTTACTGCCGACTGCTTACTGCATACTGCCTAGTATTACAACGAGAGTTAGGAGGTCTGGAGGGCTTTGCCCTCCAGATTCCATCCACGGTGGGGGTGCGAGGGGCGGCAAAGCCGCCCCTCGCACCCCCACCGAATAGGGTTTTTCGGGGGCCAGAGGCCCCCGAACCCCCATTCGGAAGTAAAGTCTCGTTGTAGTACTAGAGGCTGAGGGCTTCTACAATCACCTCGCGATCGGGGAGGTGCAGCGCAAGCTGATAGGTGCCGGGCGCAAGGTCGTCTAAGACAAAATTGCCAAGCTCGTCTAGCTCGGCAGTGCGGATCAGTATATCGTCACGCAAGAGGTTGGCGGTCGCGCCACTGAAGACTTCGTAGAGATCGTCGTCGAGTTCTAGAGAGCCATGCACGACTCGTCGGTCGGTGCGGCTAACCACGCGCTGCACGCCGATCGTCAGCTGAAGATTTTCGGCGTGGTAGGCGTACTGGCTGGCGTGTGATGGCCCGCGCAGCGCGCCATATGCGCCGGCAAATAGGCTGGCCGACCGAATGTCAAGCAATTCCGCGGCGATCCGGCGTAGTGCGCCTTGCTGGCTGGTGTGATGCTGGTCTTTGTCACGTGTCACTGGAGGCGAGCGAGCAGGCAGATCCTCGCGAGAAAGCTGCTCCAGCAGCTTGAGCTCGCGCGTGCAGTGCGGGCATTCTTTCAGATGTTCGGTGATAAACGCATGTTGGCCGCCTGTCAGCGTTCCCTGCTGATAGGCGGCCAGTTCATCGCTCGATGGGCAGAACATGCGAAAGAGTTGCTTACGGAGCAGCTGCTGCATCTCCTCGAACACGCGCGCGCGCTCGGCGCAATATGGACAGTCGCGTAAATGTGCTAATACATCCGGCCCTGCCTCGCCGTCGATTGCGGCGATCAGCGACAGATCGTCCAGGGCTACGGGCCAGTTGCACTTTTCCGCGGCCTGCTTATGGTCCACCATGACACGCTCCAAATTGTCAATTTAAAACCCTTCGGCTTCTACAATATTGAACGGAGCGCGCGGCGTTTTTTGCATGGATGATTTCTTAACTTTTCAGCGAATTTTGAGCCAATTTTCAGACTCACGATGCAAGCATCTGGCGCAGCTCGGGGTTGCGGCTCAGGCGGCCGAGAACATTGCGCTTGACATTATAGACATCGTTAATGTTCTGGAACAGGTGCTGGTAATCGTTATAGATATCACCAGGCCTCATGCCCAGCACGAACGACCGAAAGACCACCACGCGTTCGGCCTCGCTGTTGAGCTGAGCGTCGACGTAGCTCCAGAACTCCTCGCAGTTTACCCGTTTCATAGCCTCCTCGTCTGGCGATGTCTGCGCGGCGTGGCCGAAAGGAATCGCCTCCTCCGGCAGCATCTCGGCCCATGATTGGGCGCGGACGCTATCTATTACGACTGAGCCAGCGCAAAGTTGCAAGTACGATAGCAGCGAGGATAGGGTAGGAAACTGCTCGAACCGCTCAGTGATCGCGCGCCAGAATTTGGTGAACGCAGCGCCGACGAAAAATTCGCTGCTCTCACCACTGCTTGAGAACGCGCCGCTGCGCCGGATCCAGCTCTCTACCAACGGGCTGTAGTGGGCGTAGATATGCTCCCAGGCGATCTCGCTCTGCTCCACCAGCGCGCGACGAAACAGCTCGTAGGCGAAACGTGTGTCGTGCTGGTAGCCGCGGTAGAACAGTTCGCTCTCGGCCTGGCTGCGGCGGGCCAACGCGGCCAGATCCATCCGTGACGGGTCGGGAGCGTCGCCGGAGTTCGCCATGTGAGCAGTCAGGTGCCTTGGCCGGGAACTTCGTCGGGCGGGAAGCGTGCTGCTCGGCATCATC
>DATFXE010000432.1:0-9570 GCA_035258585.1 Roseiflexaceae bacterium
GGAGCAGGTGAGTGGGAGAGTGGGCGAATGGGCGAATCCTCAAACGATCCGTTATCCTCGTGCGCCCTCGCCCTGTCGCCCCGGCGCCCCGGCGCGCCCTCGCCCCCTCGCCCCGGCGCGCCATCGCCATCGCCATCGTCGTCCAGCACAGCCAGCAGCGTACCAACCCGCACCGTGGCGCCCTCGGGCACCGCGATCGCGCGCACGACACCCGCCACCGGCGCAGGCACCTCGGTATCGACCTTATCGGTGGTGACTTCGAGCAGCGCCTCGTACTTCTCGACACGCTCGCCAGGCTGCTTCAGCCATTTGCCGATCGTTCCCTCAGTCACGCTCTCGCCTAGCTGGGGCATCTTGATATCGGTGGGCATAACTTCTCCCATTGCAGATCGCAGATTCGCCGGGTACCCTCTGGGTGTGGGCACCCGATTGCAGATTGACCTAATCTACAATCGGGTGCCCTTTGGGCGAATCTGCAATCTACAATCAGTAGGCGGCTAGCTCCCGCATGGCATCGGCAATCTTGGCGGGCGAGGGCATGAACGCCTCCTCCAGCGGCTTGCTGTAAGGCATCGCCGGCACATCCGGGGCACACACGCGAGTGATCGGCCCATCCAGGTGTTCGAACGCGTGCTGGCTGATCAGCGCGGCGATCTCGCCACCCAACCCGCCGGTCAGATTGTCCTCGTGAACGATCAGCGCCTTGCTGGTCTTGCGGACGCTGGAGAGAATCGCCTCGCGATCGAGCGGGCGCAGCGTCCGCAGGTCGAGCACCTCGACCTCGACGCCCTCGTGCGCAAGCTCCTCGGCCGCCTCCAGGCTGTAGTGCAGCATCAGCCCGTAGCTGATCACCGTCATGTCGCGGCCGGCGCGCTTGACGTCGGCCTTACCGATAGGGATGCGGTAGTCTTCCTCGGGCACCTCGCCCTTGATCAGGCGATAGCACTTCTTATGCTCTAGGAACAGCACCGGGTCGGGGTCCTCGATGCTGGCCTTCAGCAGCCCCTTGGCATCGTAGGGGGTGGCAGGCGCGACCACCTTGAGGCCCGGCACATGGCAAAAGAAGGCCTCGATACTCTGCGAGTGGTACAGTGCCCCGTGAATGCCGCCGCCGTAGGGCGCGCGAATGACCATCGGCACGTTCCAGTCGCCGTTCGAGCGATAGCGAATGCGCGCGGCCTCGCTGACGATCTGGTTGAAGGCCGGATGGATGAAATCGGCGAACTGAATCTCGGCGATCGGCAGCGTATCGTTCATCGCCGCGCCGATGCACGCGCCGGCGATCACGCTCTCGGCCAGCGGCGCGTCCAGCACCCGCATCGGGCCATATTTGTCGATCAGCCCCTCGGTGACGCGGAATACACCGCCGCGCCGACCAACATCCTCGCCAAACACAAAGATCCGCGCGTCCTCCGCCATCATCTCGTCGATGCCCTGTCGGATGGATTCTAATAGTGTTATCTCAGCCATAATACTTTCTCGATCTATAAAACTTGACAAGATGACAAGATGACCGGGTGACAAGATGATCTGTCTGTTGAGAATATCATCTTGTCATCTTGTCATCTTGTCACGAATCGGCGTAAACGTGCTTCAACAGCGTGCTTGGGTCCGGCAGCGGGGATTGCTCGGCGAAGGCAGTCGCATCGTCAACCTCATGCTTGATGCGCTCACGTAGCTCCTGCTCGCGCACGTCGTCCAGCGCGCCCTGCTCGCGCAGGTAGTCGCGGTAGCGTGTAAGCGGGTCGTGGCTGCGCAGGTCCTTGATCTCGGCGGCCGGCCGGTAGGTGCGGTCGTTGTCGTCGCTGGAGTGCGGCGTCAGGCGCACGCAGTGCGCTTCGATCAGCGTCGGTCCATCGCCGGCACGCGCTCGCCCAACTGCCTCGCGATTGGCGGCATAACAGGCCAGCACGTCGGTGCCGTCGACCTTGACGCCAGGGATGCCATAGGCCACGCCACGGTCGGCCACGCTCTTGACCGCCATCTGCTTGTTCATGGGCACAGAGATAGCGTAATCGTTGTTCTCGCACTGGAAGATCACCGGCAGCTGATGCACCGATGCCAGGTTGATGCCCTCGTGGAAATCGCCCTGGCTGGTGGTCCCTTCGCCGAAGGAGGTCCAGGCGACCGCGTCGCCACCCTTGATCTTCTCGGCCAGGCCGATTCCGGCCGCGTGCGCGATCTGGGTGCCGACCGGGCTGGATTGCGTGACGATCTTGAGCTTGTGGTGGCCATAGTGCGCTGGCATCTGCCGCCCGCCGCTGGATGGGTCGGCCGCGCGCGCGAAAATCGCCAGCATCACCTCGCGCGGGCTCATACCCATCACCAGCACCGTCGCCAGGCCGCGATAGTATGGCAGGGTAAAATCCTTACCGCGCTGGAGCGCGAACGCCGCGCCGACTTGGGCGGCTTCATGCCCCTGGCACGAGATCACGAACGGCGCCTTGCCGGCACGATTGAGCAGCCACATGCGCTCGTCCATCGCGCGGGCCAGCAGCATATAGCGGTACATCTCCAGCATCGTCGACTCGTCCACCCCAGGTGGCGCGCCGACCAACGTCATTGGCTGAACGTCTATCGTCATCGATCGCTCCTTCGAATAGAAAACGCCCCCAGGCGGCGAAGCCAGGAGGCGTTGATGAGCTATCGTCGAGGCAGCCGCGCTCTCCGCAGCACAGCGGAGCGGCTACATCGAGCTTGTCATCAACACTGATGGCGCTCGCACTAGTTGGTAGTGTAACACGGATCGGGGGTGGGTGCAATGCCCGCACAGCGTGTCTAGGTCGCCTCAAAGTCGTCTGATCGAGCGGAGAATCTACGAATGGACGCGAATAGTGCTGATCTGCTTGCCGATAATTCGCGTCCATTCGCGTATATTCGCGGATCGTTTCGGATTTGTGCAGCGCGGCGTCTCTGGGGACACTGTTGCGATACACTGTTCAACGCGCTTGATCCAGCGCCCCGTAGTCCAGCGGGTTGACGTTGACGCCGTCTTTCCAGACCTGGTAATCCAGGTGCGGCCCGCTCGACTCGCCGGTCGAGCCGACATAGCCGATCAAATCTCCGCGCTTGACGGCCTGGCCGTCCTGTACCGCGAAGCCCTTCAGGTGCGAGTAGCCGGTCTTGAAGTGATCGCCGATCACCCAGATATGATTGCCGGCCGGATACGTGTTGCTAGCCAGCTGAACAACGCCGGCCTGCGTGGCGTACACAGGCGTGCCCTCGGTACCCTGCGGGTCGGCCTTCCCATCGCCATCGCCATCGATCGCCAGATCGACCGCGCCCCAGATATTGGCCGGAGCGTGTGAGCCCACGCCGTAGCCCTGAGTTATGATCGTATTAGGGAGGCCCAGCGGGTTGCCGCTTGGCGTATCATCGCCCGCAATCGGCTGCCCGCGCCCAGTCTGAGGCGCCGCCTCGACGGCGATCGCCGGCGGCTGAACATTGGCGAGCTTCACCGGCGCGATCGCGAACGGGTTGGCGTTCCAGGCACTGATTTGTGTCGGGCTCTGCCGTGTCTGCAAGAGCAGATAGCCTAATCCAATCAGCGCCAGGATCAGCAGCACTTTGCGGCCGCGAGTAAGATACGGCCACGCATCACCCATCATCGCAGCACCCCTTGGCGCCAGCTTTCGACCATGGAGACCACGACATTGATATAGCCAGGGACATCATTGTTATCGCTCGCTGGCGCGTAGATCGGGATGATCTGCTCGACGCTGGCGATTCCACGCCCATTCACATACTCAGCACTGATCAATTTGTACCAATCGGTTATCCCTTCATCCCAGCTGGCGTAATCGCGGAAGCGGCCGTAGCAGGTTGTGTAACCTGCACAGATGATATTGCCGACATTGTGCGTCAAGGTGCCATCAGGCTTGATTCCGGCCCAGCCAGGATTAGTGCCAGCTGTCGACTCATGGATGAAAAAGGCGACCGCATAGGCCGGGTCGATGCCATAGCGCTGGCCCTGTGTTACCCAGATCTGTCCTGTCCCAGCTGCTGGAGAGTTATATTTGGCCAGGATAGTGTCGATCGCCGCCGCAGTGATCGTCGGTTGACCAAGCACAGAGTGCTCGCCGGCCGCAACATGGATAGCGCCAAACGCATTGCTGGCCATATCGCCGGCCGCTTCGCTCCACCCCGGCGCTCCATACCGGCTGATATACGTCTTGGGGCTTTGCAGGAACATCCAGACGACCGCTCCGCAGAGCAGCCCCACCAACAGCACCAGCAACAGCCGGCCGCCCGACTGGCCTCTGGGCAGATCCCAGTGGGGGTATGCTTCATACGCAGGCTGTGGGTCACGCATCGGCCGATCGAGCTCGCGGCGAGGCAGATAGGCCGGACGCGGCTCGCCGAAACCTGGCCGCGCGCTTGGCCGTGGCGCCCGCGCTGTTTCGGATGCCGTCGGCTGCGAGGTGAGCGGAGCGGCCGCCACTTCCGCGATGGCAGGCGCAAGCTCCGGCTCGGCCGTTCGTAGCTCGGGGGATGCGCGACGGGTGGCGCGCCGGCTGCTATCGGGCAGGTCGCCGACATCGCCGAGCACCGACTCGATCGGCCGCGGCGGCTTACGCAGCGGTTTCTCCTGCACCTCGAACAGTGGGGCGCGCGGCTCCGCCGATGGCTCTTTACGTTTGCGCGGGGCCTGTCCCGAGCTCATTGCTTGCTCTCACGCTGTAGCCTGGCCTGCTCCTCAGGCGTCGGCAGGCGAAACGCGCCATCGCGGTTCAGATACACCAGCTGCTCCTGGCGAATGTCGAGCAACAGATCCGGCTGGCCGTCGCCGTCGATATCCTGCACATGCAACAGCAGCGGTGTCAGATCCTCATTGGCGCCGAACAGATATGGGCCACTCAAGGTACGCGCCTTCGCGGCATCCCCGCCCGGCAACTCGATCACCATGACCTGTCGATTGAGATTAATCGCCATCAGATGGGTCGGCTGGCCGGCCGTCTCTTCGTGGCCGACAAACGCGCTGATCTGGGTGGTGCGCGGCCGGCCATAGCGCAGATCGTCGATCAGCACACTGACCTTGCTCAGCAGCAGGCTGACCACCACATAGATCGCCACCGCCGCCAGAATCAACGTCACACCATATGCGAGAACCTGAACACGGTGGAACAGCGCTCCACCACGCGGCTGCGCCGCCCGCGCGGAACGCAGGCTTTTATGTGTCACTGCCATGGCTGGGCCTCTCCTCATCAGCATGGACGGCGGGAGATCGTGGCGCCACCATTCGACGGCCTCCACGTTCGCCGACCACTTGATCTGCTGAGCTCTGATCATTGTGCTTGAGTGAGGCCAATTATACTAGAACATGCGTTCTATGTCAACGGTTTTTTGGCTTTTTTGCGGATTTTAATTCTTTCCTCATCTACGCGGCTTTTCCCTTCACGAAGGCAAAAGCCACGCAGCGCAGGAAAGAGAAGTTTCGCACAAGCGAAGGTATTATACCATGCAGAACAGGGCCTGGGTAACAGTTGCAGCTACGGCGCCAGCAAGTGCTCGCGCGCCTCGCCATTCGCATAATTCGTCAGCGCCGGATGCAGCTTGGTCGCCGCAAGCCAGGCTTCGACCGCGGCGACAGGCAGGATGCCCTGCTCGGTGACGATACCCGAGAGCGCCTCGAGCGGTGTGAAATCGAAGAAGCGTGATACGCCAGCGTTGCCGGGCGCATCCGACCACACATCTTCGACTGGCAAGTCGGGCTGCTGCTGCGGCCGGAAGCCGGGCGGCAGAAACTTCTCGCTGCCACACAAGGTATAGAAAGGAACGCCAGCCTCGCGCGCGACGATCGCCATCGGGTGGGTGCCGATCTTGTTGATCAGGCCGCGGTTGGTCAGCATATCGGCGCCGACCAGCGCCAGATCGGCGCGCGCCGCGGCCGCGATCGCCGCCGCGTCGTCGAGCAGCGTCACCGATAGCCCGCAGTTCATCAGCAAATCGGCCTGCTCCCGGCCCTCCAGGCTCGGGCGCGACTCGGCGCAGATCACCTCCAGCCGCCGGCCGGCGCGCTGGGCGTGGATGAGCGCATGCTGGACGGTGCTGCTGTTCGAGATGGTGACGATCGTGCTGCCCTCGCCGATCAGCCCCAGCGCGCCCTCTGCGACACGCAGCGCGTGCTGGCGCAGCATGCGCTTGAATTCGTCAGTTGCCTGGCTTACGGCCAGCCGCAGGCCGCGCGGCGTGTCCTCCGACTCGACTTTCCACAACACACTATTGACCAGGTTCACCAGCGGCGCCATGGCTGTCTGAGCGTGAATCAACGCCCAGCCGGTGGCCAGGAGCTCGCGCCGGAACGCATCCGGTGAGGCCGGCTCACCACTGCTGGCGCGGCGGAGCAGGATATCGGCGGCCCGCTCGGCGATCTGGGCCGCGCTCGAATGGCTATCGGCCGCGATTGATTCGATTGCT
Organism: Roseiflexaceae bacterium; assembly: GCA_035258585.1. Classification (GTDB taxonomy): domain Bacteria; phylum Chloroflexota; class Chloroflexia; order Chloroflexales; family Roseiflexaceae; genus DATFXE01. Next base: position 6,418 of record DATFXE010000432.1, read on the forward strand.
TGCGTGAAGGTTAATTCCACGACTTGACCTCCTCCCCGTGGCTCCCGCTCCTTTGTGTTACACGGGGATTGGACCACACGACGTGCGCCGTCGCTCGCGCGGTTGATATTTCCGAGTGTTTGTCGTAGCGAAGCAAGTGACTCGTCCATCGTCGAAACGTGACCGTGTCATCGTCATCGATACGTGTCTGCCACGGGCCTGACGCCTGTATCTAGGGCTGCTCGATCGGTCGTTGTGCAAGAAGCGTGCGTACCAATGTCTCCAGGCGCTCGATCGCAAATGGTTTGGCGATATAGGGGTTGCCGCTCTGGGCGATGCGCGCCTGCGTTGCCGCACTCAGCATGTCGCCCGTGACGAACACTAGCCGTGCCGCAAGATCGGGGTTGACTTGTTTGATGGTTTGATGCAGTTCGAAGCCGCTCATACCAGGCATTTTAACATCACTGAGTACTAAGTCAAACGACATGCGCTCGATCAGCTCCAGCGCCTCGGCACCGCTATTCACGACCGTGGGCTGATGACCAAGCTCGCGCAGCAGCCGGGCTAGCAAATTGGCCACCGGCTCCTCGTCGTCCACCACCAGCACGCGGCAGCTGAGCCGCGCTTCCGCCTCATCCACGCCCCCATCGGCTGGCGCATCGCCATTCAGGGCATCGCGTTCGCTCAGCAGTGGGAGGGCCACATGCACCGTCGTTCCCACGCCGATCTCGCTCTCCGCCCAGATCCGGCCACCATGCTCCTGCACGATCCCAAAGCAGATCGACAGACCCAGGCCGGTGCCCTGCCCGACCGGTTTGGTGGTAAAGAAGGGATCGAAGATCCGCTTCAGATCGCGCGCCGGGATGCCCACGCCATTGTCGCCGACCGACAGGACCACCATCGGCGGCGTCATCGTTCCACCATCGCCGCCCGGCAGCGCAGTGACAAACGTGCGCAGGCTCAATGTACCGGGGCCGCCGTGCTCGGTCATAGCCTGGTGAGCATTGTTGATCAGGTTGAGCATGACCTGCTGGAGCTGAAACGGGTCGGCGATCGTCAGCGGCAGATTGGGATCCATCTGATTCACGACGGCGATATTATCGACCCGCAGCTGATAGGCGCGCAAGCTGAGCGTGTTGCGGAATTCTTCGTTGAGATTGACCATGCGTCGTTCGGGCTTATGCTCGCGCGCGAACACCAGCAAGTTTTGCACGATCCGCGCCGCACGCTCGGCCTGAATATTGATATGCTTGAGGTCGGCGCGCACGTCTTCGCGCAGGCCGGTGTCGCGGAGCATCAGCTGCGTGTAGCCGGATATGCTGGTCAGCGGGTTGTTCAGCTCGTGCGCCACACCGGCCACGAGCTGACCGATCGCCGAGAGCTTCTCGGAATGGATTAGCTGCTCCTCGAGCCGCCGCCGCTCGGTCAGGTTGCGCGCGATACAGTGGATGCCGCGGGCACGGCCGCGATCGTTGACCAGCCGGGCGCTGACTTCCAGCAGCACCCGCTCGTCGTCGTGGCGACGCAGTTGGAGCTCGAACGGCTGGATGCCGCGGCCCATCAGCAAATCTGCGAAGCGCTGCTCGGCCTCCTCCCAGGCATCGGCGCTGGCGATCTCGCGCAGCGGGCGGCCGCGCAGCTGCTCCTCGGCGTAGCCAGTGATCGCGCTGCCGACCTTGTTGATGCTCTGGATGCGCAGCTGGCGATCGAGCGTGAAGATCAGGTCGTAGGCATTCGCGAACAGGTCGCGATAGCGTTCCTCGCTGCCCTTGACTTCCTGGTACAGCCGCGCATTGTCGATCGCGATCGCGGCATAGTCGGCCAGCGCCGAGAGCAGGTACTGGTCGTTCTCGCTAAAGGTGCGCTCGGCCTGCTGATTATCTACCGCCAGCACGCCGATCACGCTTTCGCCAACCGTCAGCGGCACCTGGAGAATCGCGCGAACCAGAAAGCCGGTCTTGACCTTAAGCGCGGCGCCGGCACTGGCCTTATCGAGCCGTACGGGCTTGCCGGTGCGCACCACCTGGCCGGCCAGCGTATCCTCGATCGGCATGCGCATGCGCTGGGCGCGCTGCTCGCCGAGGTTGCGGGCTGCACGCAGATACAGCTCATCGGCGTTGGGGTCTTTGAGCAAGAGGAAGCCTTCCTCGGCGCGCGTGATATACACGGCCGCCTCGACGATCCGCACCAGCAGCTCTTCGAGGTCGAGCAGCGAGCTGACCGACTGGCCGATCGAATAGAGCACAGTCAGCTCTTTCACCCGCTGTTGGAGGTTGCGGGTCAGCTGCTCCTTCTCGCGCTTCAGGCGCCGCTCGCGTAATGCCTGGTCGATCACCGCCTGAGCCTCGGTCTCACTAAAGGGCTTGATCAGGTAGTTGCGCGCACCCAGGCGGAACGCTTCGACCGCGATCCCCTCAGAGCCATGCGCGGTCATCAGGATGACCGGCACATCATAGCCCTCCTGCGCGATCAGGCGTAGCAGGTCGAGGCCGCTGATATCGGGCAGCTGTAGATCGAGCAGAATAAGATCGGGGAGCTTCTGGCGCAGCCGGTTGAGACCCTGGCGACCGGTGTTGGCGATCGCCGAGGTATAGCCTAGTTCCGGCAGGACATAGTCTGCCAGCATGGAACAGATCTGCTGGCTATCGTCGATAATGAGGATCTCTTCCATACTCACGCGAGATGTCGTCTCCGCACGTTCGGGTATATTCGGCGTACATTATACAGCAGCGGCGACACGCCGCCAACTTATTGCGCCGTACGGTATTATTGCGAGACGTGCGCAATCCGAAACAGGGACTTGTGAAAATCATAACAATGATCATGCGCCAGTTATATTTAGAACGACCAGAATGCTCATCAGGGTGCGCGTTGCCCGCCTCTACGGAGCGAATACGACGTGGCCAGGCTCATCCTTTCCTCATCCGTCACTAACTCTGGTCTCAATCTCATGTGGCATTATAGCCCTAAAAGAAATGTGCTTGGAGGATAATGATGGAGCGCAGAACGAGATTTACAATGCTGATCGCATTGATCGGCACATTACTCATCGGCATGATCGCCGGCGGAGTGGTTGGCGGGGCGGCGGCCTATTACCTGACTCGCAGCCAGCCAACTGCGGCGACGGCATCACAGCCGATCGCCAGACCAGTCTCGAACCTGGAGCAGCCGCCC
>DATFXE010000433.1:0-11260 GCA_035258585.1 Roseiflexaceae bacterium
CGAATAGCACGCACTACACGCAGCTCACGGTGCGCGACTTTGCGATTTTCGAGCACCCAACTCTCGTTACACGCGGCTTTGGCACGCTGTCGTGATGCGCTAGGCGGTATTGAGAATAAATGTACGCATTCCCGTAGTATAGCTGATATCTCAGCGACTTGCCTGAGCACGGGAGATGCGGAAGAGCCGATTATCCGTGAGACCATGCGGTGTGATCCCGACCGATCGCTGTAGAGCTGCCAGATTCGCCCATGTTCGACTGCTAACAGGGGCTTGCGCGGCCAGTACTGTGTGCTATACTGGCGTCAATTGCTGTCCCCTCTATCACGCAGCTCAGCTGCCCAACTAATGACCAGCAGATCCATGTACCTGAGCCACCCGGCTCACCTTCAGGAGCATGGCCGATGAGCAGCTGCGCGGGCAGTGCCCGCTTGCGATCGGCCCAACGCTCGCCCACGCCGCACGTCTCCAGCGCGACCGTGCTTACCGTGACGCCCATCGCCAGTTCTTTGTCGAGGGTGTGCGCAACTTCGTGGCCGCCGTCGACCACGGCCACACTGTCGACGCGCTGCTCTACAGCGAGCGGCTGCTGACCGCCCCGCTGGCGCGCAAGCTGGTTCGCCAGCTCAAGCGCGCCGGCGCGCCGTTTGCACGGCTGACCCCCGAGCAGTTCCGCTCAATCTCGCGTGCCGAGCGCGCCGCTGGCGTGGCCGCCGTGCTGCGCCAGCGGATCGGCCCACTCGCCAATGTTGCACCCGGCACATGGCCCTGCTGGGTGGCGCTCAGCCAGGTGCGCGCTCCCGGCAACCTCGGCACCCTCGTCCGCACCGCCGCGGCGGTCGGTGCGGCTGGCTTCATACTGCTGGGGAATGGCGTTGATCCGTTCGACCCGGCGGTGGTGCGGGCCAGCATGGGCGCGCTGTTTGGGCAGACGTTCGTCCGCGCCAGTCTGGCGGAACTGCGGCGCTGGGCCAGCCAGCATCAGCTGATGGTCGTCGGGGCCTCGCCCGACGGCGCGCTAGACTACGATCAGCTGCGCTATCCACACCCATCGTTATTGGTGCTAGGTGAGGAGCGCAGCGGGCTCACCGCCGAGGAGCGCGCGCTGTGCCACCAGCTCGTGCGCATCCCAATGGTCGCCGGCACCGACTCGCTCAACCTGGGCGTGGCCGGCAGCCTGCTGATGTACGCGGTCGCGCGCGACCCCGGTGAATGACATGCGAGAGGTGAACGATGCAGCCAACACTCTTTTGGGTTGCGATCGGGCAGGCCGGCCGCATCGCGACGATGGCGCGGCCGCGCGGCGGCGACTGGTTGGCCGACGAGCTGTCAGCGCTCCGTATCTTCGGCGTCGATGTGCTGGCCTGCCTTCTGACGCCGGCCGAGCTGGAAGAGCTCGATCTCGTCGCCGAGGAGCGGCTGGCGCGAGCGACCGGGCTGGAGTTCCACACCTTCCCGATGGCGGACTATGGGGTGCCGGCGCTGGATGCTGCCACGCTTGCGTTTGTGGCGCGGCTGGCCGAGGATGTCTGTGCTGACCAGTCGATCGCCGTTCACTGCCGCATGGGCATCGGCCGCTCGTCGCTGATCGTGGCCAGCGCTGGGATTGCTTGGCACGCCGGTTGAGGAGGCGTTCGCGCGTATCGCTGCCGCGCGCGGTCGACTGATCCCGGACACCGTCGAACAGCGCCAGTGGGTCGATCGGTTGCTGGCCGCGCGGGTATGGCTGGCGCTAGCGCCGGCAGAGGATACGCTGTGACCGTCGCTGTCGCAGCCGTGTGTTATGCTGGCGGTGTTCGCCCATCCGCCATCGGAGGAACACGGCATGCCAGTGCAGATCGCCAGCCGGCGCGCGAGCCAGGCCACGCTTGCGCGCAGTTGTGCCTGTCGACGCCTCGGCGCAGTTCGTCTGGGTGGCGATCACGGGCGATGGAAAGCTCGTCCAGCTCGATCTCCAGCAAGGAACTATTGAATTCCTGGCGGCCGTTGCTACCGTCCCACTCCAGCTCGATGAGCCCTTGACGCTTCAGCTTTCACCGGGTGGACGCCTGGCAGCGGTGGCCAACACTTATGGCCGCTTTGGCCAGGTCATCGATCTGACGACTGGCGCCCCCACAATGATGCTCGACCGAGGGAACTATCACGAGGATGTGTGCCAGTTCTCGGTTGCCTTTTTTACGCATGCCGACCGTCTACTGCTCATTCATGCTACTGATTGGAATGGGCTCGACATCTCTGACCCGCTGACTGGCGCACCGCTCACAGCACGGGAGCCAACCAGCTACCGGCGCGGTGAGCCGCGTCCCGAGCACTATCTGGACTACTTCCACTGCGGACTGAGCGTCTCGCCCAACCAGGAGTGGATTGTGGACAACGGGTGGGTGTGGCATCCCTGGGGATATGTGCGCAGCTGGAGTCTCTCACACTGGCATGGGACAAACTGCTGGGAGTCCGAAGACGGTCCGTCACTGCGCACGCTCTGCGACCGCTCCTATCTCTGGGATGCGGCGCTCTGCTGGGTCAATGATACTACGCTGGCTGTCTGGGGTGAGGGCCGCGACGACGAGGCCATGCTCCCGGCGGTCCAGATCTTCGACGTCGCCAGTGGCATACACCTGCGTTGGTTTGCGGGGCCAGATGTGGCGCCGTATAACGTCTGGCCACCAGAGTCCGGCAGACGTGGCTGGATGGTCTACGATCGCTGGCTGTTCGCAGTCTCCCCGCAACACGGAACAGGAATCTGGGATGTCATGGGCGGCGAACCGCTTCACCACGATCCTGCCTGTATTCCAATTGTGTATCACCGGGTAGTCTACCCTTTGGTTGTTGATGTATCATGCCCATCGCACACTGAGCAAAGGAGGGCGCGATGAGCAACCCAACGCTCGTACCACCATCTAGCTTTTGCTGGAACGCAAGCTGTAGCGCGTACGGACAGCTCGATCTGGGAAACATTCGCAAATTTGGCCGTACACCAGGGGGTGTCCAGCGCTATCAATGTCGTATCTGTCAACGTACATTTGTCGAGACGATCGGCACGGTCTTCTACGCGCGCCCTCGCTCACAGGAGACCATTATCGAATGTCTGGCCTTGCTGGCTGAGCGCAACAGCCTGGCTGCCTGCGCACGATCCGCCAGCGGCGCGGACGCGCCTGCGTGCGTGATGCTCACACCTGCAGCTGTGCGGATGAAGAACGGCAGCGACTCGAACAGTGCCAGTATGTCGCCACGCCGCCCGCTCTGACTCAACGTCGCCTCAAAGCTGGGCGTATACTCTGTGTTCCCTTTGCCCAGCACAAATCCATACAGATGCGGCAGCTCATGGTTGCCGCAGAGGTAGACAATCGCGTCGCCATAGTCTTCCCGCAAGGCCAGGATATCGAGCACAATGTCGAGCGAGCGATCCGCTCCTGCATCCGGCTCGCGGTGGATGAGATCGCCGGTCACGATCAGGCAGTCCGCCTGCCCGGCTGCGCGCAGCTCGATGAAGCGGTCGCGGTAGCGCACATAGGTATCCCAGTCGCCATGCAGGTCGGTGACGACCATCGCCACGCCAGTGTCGAGCGACCAGAGTCGCGGGTAGGCTTTTGTCAGCCGGAATGCCATCAGCCCGTTCCTGGCCAGTAGGTCGCCAGCACCTCAATATGGTGCGTGGCCGAAGCGATCGTCACGGGTAGCTGGTAGCCGCCGCCGTGGACCGAGAGCACTGGACAGTGCGCCAGCGCCGCACGATCGAGCACCATGCGGGTCATGCGCTCGAAGTCCTGCTCGGTCCACTCGGTGATACGCCGGCCGCAATCGTCACGGTGGCCATCGTAGCCTGAGAAGATGCAGATCAGCTCCGGCTGCCAGGGCAGCTCGGCCAGCGCCCGTTCAAAGACCGACGCAACCTCATGGGCGCGGTAGAAGCGGCCGGGAAGTCCGACCTGCTCAAAGAAGCTGTCGTCGAACACCTGGTTGAGCACTGGGATGTTGCAGTGCCCGACCGCAGCGCCGGCGGTCGTCGTCGCGGCGTGCAATCCCGCTGCCTTGGCCATGTAGAGATCCGCTGCGCTGTGGATGCTGATGCAGTAGACCGTCGGATCGCCCTCAAAGATCGCCTGGGTGCCATCGCCGTGATGGATATCCCAGTCGACGATCACGACGCGGGAAAATCCGTGGGCCTGCGCGTAGCGCGCAGCAGCCGCTTGTGGGTTGAGCAGGCAGTAGCCATGACCCCAATCGGCGTAGGCATGGTGCCCGCCCAAGCTGAAGCAGTAGGCTCGGTCAAGATTTCCGGCCCGCATCTGGTCGATCGCTTCGAGCATACCGCCGAGCCCGGCCTGATAGCCGGGCAGACAGTGTTCCAACCCGCTGCACTCCGCGCTCAGGTGTGGCGCGACATCAGGCACAATTCCCTCTGCCATACGCTGGAGCTGCTGGAGGTATGCTGCGGTATGTACGCTGGAAAAGGTGTCCAAGGCTGCGATTCGCAGTGGAAGGGCGGGGTAGGACGCCGTACGCTCCACGAGCGCCTGCCGGATCTGCGCGAAGTGCGGCCAGGAGTAGCCGACGAACGCGATCGTTTCGGGCGGCCTGGTGGTGGCCACCGTCTCGGGATGGAAATAGGTCGCGAAACGGGGGCGTCCGCTCATGGTGCTGCTCCAGCATCACGCCGAGCGCGGCGGCTGAGCGTCGTATAAAACCTCGCCACATCCATGCGCTCCGGCAGCCCGGCCACCTGGGCATCGCCGAGCTCGACAATCATCCAGCTGCCGTTGATGCACTGCGCCACGTCCATGGTAAAGAAGCGGCTGGGCACGCGCGCCGCCACATTTCTGAAGTGTTCGATCGGAAGCTCGGCTGTCTCGTCGATCGGGGCATCCCAGTAGGGTGCATCGGCCAGGAGCGTGCCGTCAAAGAAAAACAGGCGCTGCTCGCGCGTGAGCGGCATGCCACTCTGCGGATGCGCGCCGATCGGCTGAAAGGCGACGTAGGCGCGGAACACCAGGCCCTCACTGATGTCGTGGCCTTGCAGCTCCAGGAAGCGCCTGACCACACGGTTAACCGCCTGGCGATCCGCGGCGGAGGGAATGTAGCAGGCCTCGAACCACTCGTGTTTGCGCGACTTGACGTAGTCCTTGACGATCACTGGCTGATCGCCAAACGGCGCCAACAGCGCCATGATCGTGTCGGGGTCACCACAGGCATCGAGCGCCAACCAGACGGTCGCCGGTGTCGCATCGCTGATGAGCGGGTAGGATTCGGGCAGATAATGGCAGGCGCGGTAGGCCGCTGGGCTGTTGATGAGTTCGATGCCACGCGCAAGGAGCGCATCGTAGAGCGCCTGGTACTCCGATGGGCGCACCATCCAGCCGCGGTAGATCGCCGGCTCAGGCGCTGCGGCAGCTGGCACGCGGCGAACAGCAGCGGCTGCATCGTGCTCATGGACAAGCTGCTCGTAGCTGATGAGGTGGTAGTCCAGACGAGAGCGCGTGCATCCGTTGACTCACGACTAATCATCACCGAAACTATTACGGTCAGGAAATAATGCCAGAGGGTTGCAAAGTTTGAGTCCTGGCATCCAAACACCTCTCTCGTGGCACTATCATACTACTCTGGGTGTCGATCAAACCGGATCAACCCACATATCCACGTAGCATCCCTTCGATGTTCACCAGCACCAGCAGGTTGGCGATGGTATCGGACAGATTGGATGGCTTGAGCCGAATCAGCCGCGCCCGCGGATCATACTCGGGCGCGAACTTCTTGGTGATAGGTCTGGAATCGATCGTACCGGCCGCGCTCACCCCACGGATCTCCGCCACATCCACGCTGTATTCGGTGCCCAGGTTTGGCGGCAGCGTGCCAGGCGGCAGTGGCAGCACCAGCTCCGCGCCATTCTTGAATGCCTGCCACTGCGCCACGAACTCCTCGGCCAGGCTGAAAAGCCGCGAGCCGCGGTAGGTCTTGATCTGCGGTATATCCAGCACCGCGTCGTGCAGGCTGCTGTCGGTCTTGGTCATGTACTTTAGGTGGATGAGGACATCGCTGATGGTATCGAAGTCGATCGGGTTGGTCGCCGGCGGCATATCGAGCAGCCAGGTCGACACAGCGCCAGTGTTCTCGAAGGGCAGGTAGCGCTCGTCGTTGAAGCTGAGCTCGAAGGTCCCAGTGTCCTCGACGCCGTGTGAGATCGCGATCTGCTGATTGGCGCGCCAGTCGGCGCGGATGATACTGTCAGGCACATCCTGCCGCAGCCCGAGCAGGTATTCCACGCCGGCCACGTCGGGCTCCAGCAGCGTCTTGTGACTGGTCTGGGTCAGCGTCGCGTGGACGGACTGGTAGGGCCCGACCACTGCCGGGATGGAGATGGCGATCGACTTGATGATCCGGAAGTAGTGGCCGGGGTAATCCTGATCGAAGATCTGCTCGCCCAGGCTAAACTGGCAGCGCCCGGTCCGCTTGAGCTGCAAGAGCGCCAGTGGGTCGAGCCGGGCCAGCGAGATCGTCTTCTCGATCTCGAAGTAGCGGCTGTTCTGCGCCATCGCGGATTGGCCGAGGCGCTCGAGGTCGAGCAGCAGCGCCTCGGCCGCCAGCACGCCTTTGCGCCGGCTATCCCAGCCGCCGACGCTGATGTAGCTGTCGCTGGTGCCGAACTCGAACTGGTAGGCGCGCTCGGCTTGCTTGGCCAGGTCGTAGGCCATGCGGTAGGTCTGGAAGTACAGCGTCGTCAGGCGGTTGGCCATCCAGTTGTACAGGTCGCGGTTCGAGAACTTGCGCCGGTAGAACTCGCCGACCTCGCGGTTCTGGGCGATCGTTTCAAGGTGAACCCCGAGGTCGCGCTGGGCCAGCTCGATCTGCAGCTTGGCCGACTCAATCTGGTATTCGAGCTGCTTGACGTCGTAATCGGCCAGGTCGCGGTTGAGTCCCCAATCCTCGCGGCGGCGCTCCCACTCGGCGCCTTTGCCGAGCATCTCGGCGATGTCGCCGGCGATGTTGCCGCCGATCTCCAACACCTCGCTGGCGTTTTTCAAACCCTCGCGCGCCTGCTCGCCGCCGACAGTGACGGTGGCGACCGGGCTGCCGAAGGCCCCGGCGCCGCCGGTGGTGAACTGCGGCGCGGCGCTGGCGCCGGCCGCGATTCCCTTCAGAATCGCGCCGGCACCCTTGGCAATCTTGGAGGTGACCAAGAAAGTGAGCTGGGCGATCTCCAGTGGGGACAGGTTTTGATCATAGAGGTCCTTGTAGTACTCATAACGGCGCTTGGCGCTCTCGTAGCTCTGCTCCAGCGAGTTGAGCCCCAGGTCAGCGATCTGTTTCTGCTGCTGCTTCATCATGGTCTGCATGTCGAGCAGCCGGGCCTCGTGGGTGTTCTGCAGGAGCATCAGCTCCTCGGCGTCCTTCTTTTCCAGCGCGCCCAGCAGCGCACCGCCCAGGCTGATCGCCGTTGCGGTCAGATCCTTGGCGCGGCTGAGCACGACGTCGAAGCGGTAGTGCGGCACGGTAGTGTTGAGCGCGGCGATGGCGGCGCCCAGGCCGCCCGCGCCCAAGGAGGCGACTGCCTGCACCAGCGCGGCCGGGTTGATCGGCGGCTGGAACAGATCCAGCGTGCGGAAGATGCCGTCGATGTTCAGGCTGTGCCGGATCTTGAACAGGCGGTCGCCGACGCGATCCCAGTAGCCCAAGAACTGCTGGTTGAGAGTCACGCCGAAGGTGGTGTCGATCGTGATGTTCGGGTTGAATGGGATCTTGAGCGTGGTCGGCGTCGGATGGCTGCCGTCCAGCCGCGTCACGAAGTCGGGTACGCCAGCGGGGTTGTTGGCCATGATGTCGAGATAGTCGCCAATCTTCTCGTTCGGGGGCGCCGGCCGGGCCTTGGGGCGCGGGCCGAGCAGCGTGCCCGCCAGCACATACAGGGGCATGGCCTCGTTGATCGACTCACGCGTATCCTGGCGGAACAGCGTGTCGGCCCAGTCGAGCAGATTGTCGATGTACTTCATCACCACCGCCTTCTGGTAGGCGCTCATGCGCAGATCGGCGATGGCGTGCGGGTCGAACGGGTCGTCGTAGTAGCGTTTCAGCGCGGGCGTGTATGTAAGCATGTCGGCCAGTCGCTCGGGTGTGGTGGGCAGCTCGCGGAACGGCCGGTAGCGCCAGTAGCGCGCCGTGCCGTTGGTCGCCTCCTGACTGGTGGGGTCGAAGATGTAGTGATACCAGCGCCGCGCTTCCTCGAAATGCTGGTTGGTATTGAGTTGGTTGGCGATCAGGAACGGGATATGGAAGAAAATCTCGCGATAGTAGATCCCATACGCGCCGTCGAAGTCGATCCGGTTGTCGACTGCCTGGCCCGGCAGCTTGTTGCGCGGCGCAACCAGCCCGCGATAGGCAGTCGGGTCGTTTTGATTCGGTAGGAACTGCCCAAAGTCGGGCTCGTTGGTCGATTGCGTCTCCAGGTTGAGCAGGCCGTCGACGCCGTCGACGAACAGGATCTCGCTGAGCGTGTTGACCGCGGGCGTGTTCATACGCTCGAAGATATAGGCCGGCCGGTGCGAGGAATCCATGCCAAGCGCGAAATCCGGCGCGAAGTAGACGGTGACCGGCTGTGTATCGCCATCGCCGGACACGCCGTCGATCGGGTAGGCGAAGCGCAGCCGCTCCTCGGCGGTCATGATCCGCCGGCCATCGGCGTCCATGCTGACCAGGAACTCTTCCGCGCCGGCGTCGAAGATGAACCAGCCGGGCTGGCCGTCGACATCCAGAAGCTGCGAATCGTTGTAGGTCAGGCCGGTCAACAATGTCTGGAACAGGCTGCCGCGCTTGCGATCGTCGACGACCTGCTTCAGCGGGTGGCTCTGCAAGGTCGCCTTTTCGATCGCCTCTTTCTTGTCGCCGAGCGCGTAGCGATCGAGCGGAAAGCCTTCGATCACGCCCTCGGCGGCGGGGATGACGGCCGGCTTGGTGTTCGGGTAGTACTCAAATAGCCCGCCGCGCGCCGCCTCGTCGCGCGTAAGGTTGGCCGCGCCGCCGAAGGTCGGCTGCAGGTGGATGCCGAAGTTGGGGATGCCGACGTTGGTATTGTCGAGCGACGGCGTCCAGCCGCGATCCTCGACGTTGCCGCGCAGCGAGCGCACGATCCCTTCGCCGTAGATCACCAGGATGCGGTCGTGTGTCGCCAGCGTGGCGATCGGCGGTAGGCGCCGCACCAGGTCGAGCTGCGGCGTGGGCGTGTTCACCGCCGCCGCCGGCTCATCGCCGCTGCCGTCGAGCGGCAGGTAGTACAGCCCGGCCTCGAAGCCCAGCCGGCGCATGCGGGTATCATCCTTGAGCGCCTTGGCCCCGATCGTGCTGGGGTCGCGTAGCGAACTCCAGACTTCGAGCGAGCTCAGCCAGATCTCATTCGCCGTAAGGTCGATCGCCGGTGAGATGTTGGAGGGCATGATGTCCAGATTCTGGCCCGGCGGAAACGGGTTGGCGGCGAACATCATCAGCGCCCCTTGAGCCGAGCCTTCGACGTAGGGCTGCACGTAATAGTTGCCGTCGGCCTGCTTGAGGGTCAATGCGATCTGCTTCCAGCTGTTCGCGCTGACCGCACGTAGGGCGTAGTTGGTTGTGCTCGAGATCGATATCGCCAGATCGTAGCCATTGTTTGCCCAGAGCGGCACGGCCTTCGCGCCGGTTTCCACGGCCGCGAGCGCGGTGTTGGCGTTGGTGGCGGCAGCGACGGCCTGCGCGATCGCGCTAGCGGCCTCGGTATGCGTCGCGTTAGCGTTGTCTTTGGCCTCCTGGCGTTTATTTGCCGCTAGCTGGCGCTGATCCGATGCGGTCTTCTGTAATTCGGCAACGCGCTGCGGATCGGGCTGCTGCTTGGCCTGCTCAGTGGCAAGGTCGCGCTCTGCTTGTGCCGCGGCCGTCGCGGCCTTGTCGGCCGCGTCTAAGGCGGTCACGACATCGCCGGCGCGCGCGCGCGCGTTCGTCGCGGCCGTTCGGGCCGCCGTGGCCGCGCTGCGTGCGTTCGCCGCGTTGGCCTGCGCGGCACCCGCAATCCTGGCGGCATTCTCGGCGGCGGCGGCACTGCCGAACGAATTGCCGTCGGTCGCCCTCGCCGCGCTTTCGGCCACGCGCTCGGCCAGCGTTGCCCATTTGCTGGCATAGTCGCGCTTGTTGGCGTTGTCGCTCATGTCGTCGCTGAGCGCCACCGCGAACGCCTCCTGCGCTGCCGTCAGCGCCATAACCGTGTCGCTCGCGCTCGCCGCCAGGGCTGCCGCCAGATTCTGGTGGTTGCTCGACGGATTCGTCAGCGTAGGATTCGCGCCCTGGTCGGGTGCTGGTGTGAGATCGGGCTTGGCGGCGGTCGTGACGGCTGTGGCGGCAGCTTGCAGCGGCGCTGCATCGCTCAAGGCGGCATCGCGGGAGGTCAGCTTGGTCTGGATCGACATAAGCGCCGTGTTGATCGCGCCGGCCGCCGTGTGGCCGGTGGTCGCGACGTTGAGCTCGGCGTGCGCGCCGCCAATCTCCTTCGTGCGGCTGCGCAAGGCCAGGGCCAACTGCTGTGCGCCGTAGCGCAGCAGCGTGATGCTGTCGGTCGGGGGCCGCGTGTACGATTTGAAATAATCGTCCGTGAGTGCGCGCAGTGGCTTTGCGCACACCAGCAGCGCGATCGTCCATTCCTTCATCCCGAAGCTCGGCAACTGATTGGTAAATGGGGTGTCCTTGACGAACTTGAACGCCTGGACGTTCGAGAGCGTTTCTTCGTCGGGCGGCAGCGACTCGCGGCTCGACTTGAGCGCGCGCTGGACATAGACGCGCTGCCACTGCGGCTTGCGCTTCTCCCAGTGAGTCAGCTCGGCTTCCCAGGCGGTGTCGTTCGCCAGCAGTTGCTGCGGCTGTGTCCACGCGCCGCTGAAGTTGTGGACGGCATACTTGATGCGCGGCTTGTAGTACGGCACGTTGATCATCTTGGGCATGGGCAGACCTGACTGCGAGATGCTGAACACGTATTGAACATTGTTAATAGTGAAAAGCTGTATGGGTTCTTTCGTGTCTTTGTCGTCGACCAAGACGCCGGCCTGATCGTACTTGTTATTCGCCTGATCTGTATCGGCCACTCGGCGCAGCTCGGACTTGACGGTCTCCTCGAACTCCGACCAGAACAGGTACAGCCGGCCAAAGGCAAAGATCGGCGTGACGTAGGCGGCGGGGATCGTCAGGTCGATCTTTTCCCAGGGCTGCCAGCCGGCGTCGTTCTGCAGCGTGCGCAGGTATAGCTCGCCGGTCTTGG
>DATFXE010000434.1:0-3587 GCA_035258585.1 Roseiflexaceae bacterium
CCCTGGACCGCTGGCGCTTCGGCGGTCGGGCTGAGCGATTCTGCCGCGTCGCCGCCGCTGCATCCAGCCAGCGCAAGCGCCAGCCAGCCTGCCGCGACACAGGCACGTAGTCGATATGTAAACATCTGTTTGCTCCTCATCACGTAGCTCGATTGGTTCCAACTTTTCACCTATTTCCTCTATCAAAAACTGCGCCGCCGAACAATATTGAAGCCCGAAGCCTTCACGCCTTTGTCACGCGCATGAAGACCCCAGGCCTATAAGCTGAAAAGTCCTGGCTATCGCGATCGATTTATCTCTTCCGGTGCGATCGCGCCGGCTGTTGTTCGGATGTCGGGTCCGCAGCCGGTGGCTCGGGCGCATCGCTTGGAGCGTCGCCTCCAATCAGAGCGCCCAGGATATCGCCCAGCCCGCCAGCCGGCGCCTGAGCGCCGGATGCGCCACCACTCGGCGCCTGGCCGCCCGCCAGCGCGCCCAGGATATCGCCCAGCCCACTGGGCAAGCCACCCGCCGGCGCCTGGCCACCCGCCGGCGCCTGGCCGCCCGCCGCGTTAAGGATAGAGGAGATCAGATCACCCAGGCCGCCGCTGGGGGCGCGCGTGCCGACCTCGCTTTGGGGCTGGCCGAGCATGCGGTTGGCCAGGTAGGCCACAACAGCCGACAGGATCATCTTTCCGAGGGGGGTGTTCAGGAATGAGTCCTTGCCTAAGACATTGTCGAGCAACCCAAAGTTCTGCTGGGACCCGTGGATGTTGTCGGCCAGCACCTCACGCTCGTTTTGCGGCAACAGGCCCATGATATGCTGATTGGCCTCAGCCACAAGCTCAGGCGGCGCGTGCCTAAGTAGTTCCTGGAAGCGCTGCGCGGCCTCCTCGGCCGAGATGCTGGCCGGATTCTCCTGAAAGCGCCTCAGAAAGTCCTGATAGTCCGCCCGGCGATCGGAGTCGTTGCTGAATGACTGATCTGACAGATGAACGCCCATGCTCTTCCTCCCGGTTGCAGGTTATTCCACTGCTTAACAACAGAGTCTACGCGGTGGCCCAGATGTCGTGATCCGCTGCGGTACTTTACCTTCTTTTGTTTTCTTTTTTCGCTCTGCGAGCGAAAAAAGAAAACAGATAGGATCATAATATTCCATGCTGCCGCAGGCTTGGTCGTGAGCCCTTCGAGGGGCTCAGGGTTCCTCAGCCGAACGGCAAATCGGCTCTCGAACGCATGACTGCGTAAGTCCTCTTTATGAGGGTAGTACTGACAGAGATGCGATGCACAAAGCATAGCACAATCGCAACAAATAAGCCATAAGGCATATTTCGGTTTGACGGGAGCGCCAGAGATAGATTAGGATAGTATCGGGAGAGGGTCGCATCGCTAGAAGGAGTTGGCCGTGAATCGCCGATGGCGCCGTTTGACCGCTCTGTTGACACTCTGCTGCTTGCTCGCTCCGGTGGGCGCCGCCGGCACACAGGCCCAGGCCGGCATGCACTGTTTTCCTGAGACAGGCTACTGTATCGCCGGCCCGATCGGCGATTTCTGGGAACGCAACGGGGGGCTGATGGTGTTTGGCTTCCCGATCACGCCTCAGCAACCCGAGCTGATTGAGGGCCGCCCGACTCAGGTACAATGGTTCGAGCGCAGCCGGCTCGAGCTGCATCCAGAGAACGCGCCGCCATATAATGTGCTGCTCGGCCGCATGGGCGCGGATCGCCTTAGCCAGCAGCGACGCAATTGGAAGACCTTCCCGCGCAGCGCGCCCGGCGCCGACTGCCGCATCTTCGCCGAGACCGGCCACGCGGTCTGTGGCGAACTGCTGGCGGCATGGCAGGCCAGCGGGCTGAACCTGGACGACGACCCAAGCATCAACGATAACGAGAGTCTGGGGCTGTTCGGCCTGCCGCTGAGCGATGCTGCGCCGGAGCGCGGGAGCGATGGCAAGATCTACTTGACGCAGTGGTTCGAGCGCGCGCGTTTCGAGCTGCACCCCGAAAACCCACCGCCGTATAACGTGTTGCTGGGCCTGCTCGGCCGCGAGATGTCGCCGCGGGCCAGCGCGCCCCCCCAGCCGATACAGGCCAGCGCGCCCACACGGCTGGTGATCGACGCGATCGGACTAGACTACCGAACGGTCGGCGTCGGCATGGACGGCAATGGCGATCTGATCGTGCCCGATCACGACGTGGGCTGGTACACCGCGAGCGCCGCTCCCGGCCAGGGCGATAATGTCGTCTTCTGGGCGCATGTGCTGCGCTTTGCGAACGCGCCCGACATTCCCGCACCGTTCGCGCGGCTCGAAGAGCTGCCCATCGGGGCGCGCGTGACGATCTACGACGACCTGGGCAACGCACACGCCTACGCAGTCACCCAGCAGATCCATGCCACGCCCGACCAGGTCGAGTATATCCTGCCGGTCGGACGCGAGCGTGTCACAATGGTGTCGTGCTACGGCACGAGCGTGATCGTGGATGGCTCGGTCGTCGACATGTCGCACCGGCTGATTACGATCGCCGAGCCGATTTGACACGCGGCAGGCCGCTCATCCATACCAGCCACCGCAGGTTATGGTATACTGGCGCAGTGCAACGCCTGAAATCAGTGAAATCGATAAAAGGGGCCGTATGGAGGATATCAAGCAGGCGGTCGATCGAATCACCGCCAATGTTGAAGAAGTGATCATCGGCAAGCGCAAGGCAGTCGAACTGGTGCTGGTGGCCTTGCTGTGCAAAGGCCATGTGCTGCTGGAGGATGTGCCGGGCACTGGCAAGACAATGCTGGCAAAAGCGATCGCTCGCTCACTCGGCTGTAGCTTCAAGCGCATCCAGTTCACGCCTGACCTGCTGCCCTCTGATGTGACCGGCATCTCGATCTTCAACCAGCAGAGCCGCGAATTCGAGTTTCGGCCCGGCCCGGTGATCGCCCAGATCGTCCTGGCCGACGAGATCAACCGCGCGACGCCAAAGACGCAGAGCGCGCTGCTCGAGGCGATGGAGGAGCACCAGATCACGGTGGACGGCACGACTCACCTGCTGCCGGCACCCTTCATTGTGCTGGCCACCCAGAACCCGATCGAGTACGAGGGCACCTTCCCGCTGCCCGAAGCCCAACTCGACCGCTTCCTGCTGCGTGTACATCTGGGCTACGCCGAAAAGATGGACGAGATCAATATCTTGCGCCGCCAGCGCCAATCACACCCGATCGACGCCGTCGAGCAGGTGATCAGCGCCGATAAGCTGCTGGATCTGCAAGAGCGGATTAAAGAAATCTATGTCGACGACTTGATCGAAGACTATATCGTCTCACTTGTCACCGCCACGCGCCATCACGAGGATGTCTATCTTGGCGCGAGCGCGCGTGGTTCGCTGGCGCTCTACCGCACCGCACAGGCGCGGGCCGCAATCAGCGGGCGCGACTATGTCATCCCCGACGATGTCAAGCTGCTGGCCGAGCCAGTGCTGGGCCATCGCCTGATCATCAGCCCGGCCGCGCGCATCCGCAACGTCACCGCGCCGACAGTGATGAACGACATCCTAAATGCTGTGCCCGTACCTGGGGCGCGCGCCGGACGGCGTTTCGAGCGCGACGCAGTAGCGACG
>DATFXE010000435.1:0-6054 GCA_035258585.1 Roseiflexaceae bacterium
GTGGGGCACCGCTGCTAGGGGAAGACGAATGATTTCTGGCGATTGAGATCGCCGCACCCAGAGGGCGCCCGGCGGCGCGGGCGGCCAGGCAGATGCTCAGGAGGCGCGGTTTCAACCATCAGCTCTCGTAGATAGCATGCATGTGCTATAATATTCACTCAGCGAGCCAGATCTTACGTGATGAATGGAGTGAATATGACGATCTTTGACGACTGGCGCGACGGACACATTTCGGATATCGAGGCGCTGCACGCGCTCGCCTCTGATCTTGGCGAGATCGAGTCGCAGATCGCGCCCCTTGATGCCGAGCGCCAGACCCTGCGCGACCAGCTGAGCCAGATCGTTGGGCGGCTGGGCGGGCGAGCCTCGATCCCCGGCTTCGGCAAGCTAGAGATTCTGCCAGCTTCGGTAATGAAAAGTTACGATAAGAAGCGGCTCGATCAGCTTATTATCGACCTCGCCACCGACGCTCCGGAGCTGGCCCAGCTGATCGCCGCCTGTCGCACCGAGGCGCCGCGCGCGGGCGCGCTCCGAATCACGCGCGAGAAGCCGGCACCTTGATTCGCTGCTTGTGCTATGCTCGACGCGCCGCTCAGGCACAGAACCTGGCGGCGCGTCGCTGTGTTGGCGATCGATTTTGCTCATTGACAAATCGAATCGCATGAAATACGATCGCCACACAAGGAGCAATCAATGGTCGCTCGTCTCAATCTATTGCTGCTGGGCGCCGTGCTGTTTGCGGCCTGTGGCGCACCGCCCGCCCCGACAGCGCGAGGCGTCATCGACTTATTCATCGCAGCTGGCCTCGAAGCCGCCAATCCACACCGGCCGCTGTTCGCCGATCAGGGCTTGTTTCCGCGCACATTTAGCGATGGCCTGACTTTCGATCTACCCTCGCTGGGGAAAAACATCGTCGATCAGCCACGCAACGGATCGGTGCTGGTGTGTGACACCAAAGAGAACTGCGACACGATCTACGACTACCTCGACACCTACAGCGGGCTGGTCGGGCCATACTACTATCGGAGCCAGCAGGGCACGGTAGTGGTTTTTTTAGACAGCAATCTGCCCAAAGCAACTGCCGCCAGATACGAGCAGATCGTGCAGTCGCTTCCGTAGAGGAACTCAATGGCCTCGTTAATCGGCATTATCAGCGTTGTGCATG
Organism: Roseiflexaceae bacterium; assembly: GCA_035258585.1. Taxonomy (GTDB): domain Bacteria; phylum Chloroflexota; class Chloroflexia; order Chloroflexales; family Roseiflexaceae; genus DATFXE01. The sequence continues at coordinate 1,166 of DATFXE010000435.1, forward strand.
ACGCAAGCTTCTTCGCTGAGCGCTATTTTCGTGAGATTCTCACGGTCGCCAGCCAGACCGTGGCAGGCCATGAGTGCTATATCCGTATCATGCCGCCGCTGCCAGTGCAGGCGGATCCTTCCGTAATCCACAGCTATTTGATCGCCCAGGGCATCGACGCCGCACTGATCATTGCGCCGGATGAAGTGCTGATCGGGCGGCTCTCGCACGCCCTCGGCGCCATGCCAGGGGTGTTCATCAGCGCGCCCCGGCTCGATCTCCCCTGGAGCTATGTCAATTCCGATAACTACGGCGCTCTGCGCGATGTCGTGACGCATCTGGCCGGTTTGGGCCGGCGGAAGATCAGGCTGCTCCAGCCGCTTGAGCCCAGCGGCGATTTTCTCGAGCGGGCGCGTGGCTACCACGACGCAGTTCAGGCGCTGGGCCTGGAGCCAGCTGTCGGCGAGCTGGTCTACCCCATTGGCGACGCGACTGTGACCGATCAGGTGCTCGTCGGCGCGCCGGATGCCTTAATCGCGCCGGACGACCAGGACGCACTGGCGCTGCTCAGCCGGCTGCAGCGGCACGGCCTGCGCATCCCGCAAGATATCGCGCTGGTGGGATTCGACGATGAAGATTTCGCGGCTGAAACGTTCCCCGCCCTCACCACCGTCAGCCAGCCGCTAGGGGAGATGGCCCGCTGTGCCGTCCAATACCTCCTCGATCGCCTCGCCGGCGTCGATCGCGGCGTCTACAAGCAGGTGCTGCCCAATCGCCTGATCGTCCGTGAGTCCTGCGGCGCGCAGCGCAGCTGAGCCACATAGCGCACAGGGCACACCAAGTTATAATTCCTCTTGTTGCCCGACGTTATTTGAAAAGTAAAGGACTTACGCAGTTGGCGTTTTAGCGGGGGTTTGGAGGGCTTTGCCCTCCAAACCTCCCAACTGCGTAACTCCAAAAGTATTGGCTCTAGGCGCGCTGACTTGCGGTATCATACGAGCATTGGATTCCGCGACCAGGAGCGCGCTGTGGATACAAGCATTCAACCTCTCTCCGAATCAGACGGCGACCACCTGGAGCGCCGGCCGCGCCCGATCGATATCTTCTTCACGCCCAAAGCGGTCGCGGTGATCGGCGCGACGGAGACGCCCGGCAGTGTCGGGCGCAATGTGATTCGGAACCTCGTCAACAGCCCGTTTGGCGGCATGGTCTTTCCGGTCAACCCCAAGCGGCCGAGCGTGCTGGGAATCAAAGCCTACCCCAACCTGGCGGCGGTGCCGGCCCAGGTCGATCTCGCGATCGTGATCACGCCCGCGCCGACGGTGCCGGATGTGATCGCCGAGTGCGCTGCGGCCGGCGTCAACGGAGCGATCATCATCTCAGCCGGCTTCCGCGAGACGGGAGCCGCCGGCGCCGAGTTAGAGCGGCGCGTGCTGGATCAAGCCCGGCAAGCCAATATTCGCCTGCTCGGCCCGAACTGCCTGGGCGTGATGCGCCCGCACAGCGGCCTGAACGCCGCGCTGGCTAGTGCGATGGCCCGGCCCGGCCCGGTCGCATTCATCAGCCAGAGCGGCGCGCTGGGCGCGGCGATCCTGGATTGGAGCCTGCGCGCGAATGTCGGCTTCAGCGCCTTCGTCTCGGTCGGCTCGATGCTCGATGTGGGCTGGGGCGAGCTGATCGACTACCTGGGCAACGATTCGCAGACCAGGAGCATCGTCATCTACCTGGAGTCGATCGGCGACGCGCGCTCGTTTCTCTCGGCCGCGCGCGAGGTCGCGCTCAGCAAGCCGATCATTGTGCTCAAGGGCGGGCGCACCGACGAAGCGGCGCGCGCGGCCGCCTCGCATACCGGCTCGCTGGTCGGCAGCGATGAAGCGCTGCACGCGGCCTTCCGGCGCTGCGGGGTGCTGCGCGTCGGCTCGATCGACGAACTGTTCAATGTCTCCGATCTGCTGGCTAAACAGCCGCGCCCGGCCGGCCCGCGCCTGACGATCCTTACCAACGCCGGCGGGCCGGGTGTGCTGGCCACCGACGAGCTGCTCACCAGCGGCGGCGCGCTGGCGCCCCTGCCGCCCCAAACGCTGGCGGCGATCGATCAGGCGCTGCCGGCGCACTGGAGCCGCAACAACCCGATCGACATCCTTGGCGACGCCGGGCCGGATCGCTATGCCGCAGCCGCGCGGCTGGCGCTGCAGAACCCCGAGAGTGACGGGCTGCTGGTGATCCTCACGCCCCAGGCAATGACTGACCCGACCGCGACGGCCGAGCAGCTCCAGGCCGCCGCCAAGGGCGCGGCCAAGCCGCTGCTGGCCAGCTGGATGGGCGGCGCGAGCGTCGCGGAGGGCGAGGCGATCCTCAATCGCGCTAATATCCCGACCTTCCGCTATCCCGACACCGCCGCCCGCGCGTTCCACGCCACCTGGCGCTATAGCTACAACCTGCGCGGCCTGTACGAGACGCCGATCTTGCCCGAAGCATCCGGCCAGATCTCGGCCCAGCGCGCCGACGTTGAGCAGCAGATGGAACACGCCCGTGCCGCCGGGCGCACCCTGCTGACAGAGGTCGAGTCCAAGCGGCTGCTGGCCGCCTATGGCATACCAAGCGCCGAGACGCGGGCGGCCGCCAGCGAGGATGAGGCAGTGCGCCTCGCGCGTGAGATTGGCTACCCAGTGGCGCTCAAGCTGCTCTCGGAGACGATCGCGCACAAAAGCGATGTCGGCGGCGTGCGGCTGCACTTGAGCGACTCAAATGCCGTCAGGCGAGCATACCGCGAGATCCAGGCAGCCGTGACGAAGAGGGTCGGCATCCAGTATTTCCTGGGCGTGACAGTCCAGCCAATGGCGGATGCACATATAGGGCAGGGCGCCGAAGCGGGCTTCGAGCTGATCCTCGGCAGCAGCCCCGACCCGCAGCTCGGCCCGGTGCTGCTGGTGGGCGCCGGTGGGCAGCTGGTGGAAGCGCTGGACGACCACGCGCTCGGGCTGCCGCCGCTTACCAGCACCCTGGCGCGGCGGATGATCGAGCGCACCCGCATCTTCGCCGCGCTACAGGGCCTGCGCGGCCGACCGCCGGTCGATCTGGCAGCGTTGGAGCAGTTGATGGTACGCTTCAGCCAGCTGGTGGTCGAGCAACGCTGGATCAGGGAGATCGAGATCAACCCGCTACTCGTCTCATCGCGGCAGGCGATCGCTCTGGACGCCCGCGTGGTGCTATATGGACCGGAGATGACTGAGCAATCGCTGCCTCGCCCGGCCATCCGCCCGTACCCCACACAGTACATCCGGCCCTACACGCTGCGCTCCGGGGCTGAGGTGCTGATCCGGCCCATCCGCCCGGAGGACGAGCCGCTGATCGTGGCGTTCCACGGCACGCTTTCGGAGCAGAGCGTGTACCTGCGCTACTTCTACCCGATGTCGCTGGAGCAGCGCATCGCGCACGAGCGGCTGACGCGGATCTGCTTCATCGACTACGACCGCGAGATGGTGCTGGTGGCCGAGCGCGCCGACCCCAGCAGCGGGCAGCGTGCGATCATCGGCGTCGGCCGGCTTACCAAGCTGCGCGGCGCCAACGAGGCGGAGTTCGCCACCGTGGTCAGCGACGCATACCACGGGCAAGGGCTGGGCAGCGAGTTGCTGCGCCGCCTGATCGCGATCGGCCGTGACGAGCGGCTCGATCGCGTGGTGGCCGACGTGCTGCCCGACAACCGCGACATGCAGCAGGTGTTCAAGAAGCTCGGCTTCCGCTTCCGGCGCATACTCGGTGAGCCGATCCGGGTCGAGCTGGATCTGTAGTGAAATCTGTTAGCGAATCGGAGTTTCCCAATCATCCCAACCCGCGTAGTCCGTAGTCCGTAGGCCTCTACACGCACTACGAACTACGGACTACGAAGTATGGAATGCGACAGTTTTTCCGAGACCCTTAATCCTCGAAGATCGAACCAGTCAAATACAGGATGCTAACCCACAGGCCGCGCGCATGGCGGTAGAATAGCAGCCCAACCGCCACGGTCACGATGCCGATCATGACGATCAGCAGCGCCGCCGGAAGGTCGGTCAGCACCCCCAGCAGGCCGCCGCCCACCAGCGCAATCAGCGATGTCAGGGTCATGTTGATCGCCATGCCGCCGGTGACTTCGCCGGCGTCGCGCTCGAAGATCACGCCGCAGACCGGGCAGCGCACGTTCATGACGAAGTGCGACCTGAACATCTGCCCACGCCGACACGCCGGGCAGATCAAAAAGAGACCAAGCGCCAAAATGCGCAATATCCGTAGCATCACTTGACCAGGTGGGCGGCGATTGGGTGTAGAATGGGGCTGCTCCGCCGATTCAGGAGTTACGCAGTTGGGAGGTTTGGAGGGCAAAGCCCTGCAAAGAACTCTTTTCCGCCCACCTGTGGCGGCAAAGCCGCCACAGGTGGGCGGAAAAGAAGGTTCTCGGGGGCCGCAGGCCCACACCCCCGCTAAAACGCCAACTGCGTAAGTCCTACGATTAATAGACGAGAAGGTGTGCATAAGTATAGCACGTTTCGCTTGGTTGTCATAATTATACGAGGAGGCCATGGAATCATCTCCCGCAAGTGGCGGTACGCCGCTGCGCTACGTGATTATCGGCGGCGCGGCCAGTATCGCGCCGACCCATATTCGCGCGCTGGAGCAGCTAGAAGGCGCCCAACTCGCAGGCATGTCCGACACCAGCGCCGTGCGTGGGTTGGCGGCGGCACAGGCGGCCGGCTGTCCATTCTTCGAAGATCACCGCCAGATGCTGGCCGAGCTGCACCCGGATGTCGCGGTGATCTGCGCGCCGCACCCATTCCACGCGGCGCTGGCGCTGGACTGCTTCGCGGCCGGCGCGCACGTGCTGGTCGAGAAACCGATCGCGGTCAGCGTGTCGGAGGCCGACGCCATGATCG
>DATFXE010000436.1:0-2844 GCA_035258585.1 Roseiflexaceae bacterium
GGGGGTGCCGGCTGGCGGCTTCGCCGCCAGCCGGCACCCCCAACACCCCAAAATGTTAAGATTGCAGGGATAGTGATCTATGAAACGTGCGCTATAATCACCGTCAATTATACGACGAACGGTCGAAATGTGAGGACTCAAATGACGAATGGAGTCGAAGCACGCCCCATCATCGGTGTGATCGCCAGCCGATTCCCACGCCCTGGGAGCGATAGTATCCTGGCGGGCATTGGTGAGCAATACCTGCTGGCGGTCGAAGGTGGCGGGGGTATTCCGTTGTTGATTCACCTGACGCACGACGCGGCGGTGCTTCAGGCGCACTATCAGCGCTGCGATGGGCTGCTGTTAGCCGGCGGCGGCGATGTGGATCCGGCGCTCTTCGGCATGGCGCCACATCCCAAGCTTGGCACGGTCGAGCCGTTGCGCGACGAGGTCGAGTTGGCGCTGGCGCGTTGGGCTATCGACGACCGCAAGCCGGTGCTGGCGATCTGCCGCGGCATCCAGCTACTGAATATCGCCCTGGGCGGCACGCTCTACCAGGATATCCCATCTGAACTTCCAGGTGCGCTCGATCACTGCGCATCCTCCAAAGTGCCTGGCCGCGCGCACGTGGCCCACTCGATAGCGCTCCAGGCTGGCTCGTGGCTGGCCGAGCGGCTGGGGACGGATGAGTTGCCGGGCAACACATTCCACCATCAGGCACTGCGTGATATCGCTCCTGGGCTACGTGTGGTTGGCCGCGCGCCCGATGGCATCGTCGAAGCGGTCGAGGGCGATGGGCCGGGCTTTGTTGTTGGCGTGCAATGCCATCCCGAGGATCTGTGGGAGCGCGCCGATGTGCGCTGGGCGCGGCTGTTCGCCGGGTTCGTAGAGGCTGCTCGGCGGTATGCGCAAGTCGGCGTGTGAGAGGCGCTTGGGTGTTATAATGGCACATATGTGCGAAACTCACTGAAGTGGAGGCGCCGAGCATGAACAGCATCATGACCGACTACTTCCCGACCTTCCAGATGTACCAGGCCATGCGCGATCAATTGATGGAGATCCTTACGGATAGCGACCTTGGCTACAGCCCCGGTGGAGCGAACCCTCCGCTGGGCGTGCTCTGCCGCGAGATCGGCGAGGTCGAGCAGTCTTACATCGACTCATTCAAGACCTTCAGGCTGGACTTTTCGTACCGCAACACCACACCTGGGCTTGAGCGCAGCGTTGTCCAGCTGAAGTCCTGGTACGCCGAGCTAGACGCCCAGCTACGGGCGGCGATCGAAGGACTCTCGGAACAGGATATCAGCAGCCGGATGGTCGATCGTGGCGGCGATTTCAAGCTGCCCATGCAGATTCAGCTCGACGTCTACAAAGAGGCGCTGCTGATCTTCTATGGCAAAGCGGTTGTCTACTTGAGGGCGATAGGCAAAACACCGCCTGAGCAGATGCAGGAGTGGCTGGGCTGAGCTTAGACAGGGAGACCAGGAGACAAGGAGATAACATTATTGCGCTGTCTCCCCATCTCCTGGTCTCCTTGTCTTCCCCGCTCGCAGCGCTCGCTCCAGCGCCGCGATCACGAGCCCAGGCCGCAGCTCACGCATGCACGGGTGGCCCTGTACCAGGCACGCGTCATTCTTGAAGCGATTCTCGACACAGACGCTGCACTTCGCGGGCGTGCGGACGATGTACGCGTTTGGGGCGCGCGGGGCCCACAGGTTGATTGGGCTGGCGCCGTCGGCGTCGGCGTCGTTGCCGAAGACACAGACGGTTGGGCAGCCGACCGCCGCAGCGATATGCATGGGCCCCGCATCTACCACCACCGCCGCGCGCGTCTGCGCAAACGCGCCCGCCAGCTGCGGCAGCGCCGTCTCGCCGCGCAGGTCGATCAGCGCGGTCTCATTCAGCAGCTGCTCCTCCCAATCGCCGGCGTGGTAGCGCTCGCGCTCGATCTGTGGCTTGCCGCCGATCAACCCTACGCTGAGCTTGCGCGCCGTGCACCAACCGATCACTTCGCGCCAGTACTCTGGCAGCCATTGCTTTGCACTGCGCGTGGTGGTCATGTGCAGCAATATGTCAGGTACGTCGAACGGCGGCGGCGCGCTCGCCACCTCGGTATTGTAGAATCCAGTCTCGACGTAGCCGATTCTGCAAAAGATCTCGGCCAGGTAATTGCTGCCCAAAATCTGCTCGTAACGCTTGAGGAAGTCCGGGCTGTTCCAGTCGCTGTCGCGCAGCATGCGATCGCGAATGTCATTGCCGGGCGGCAGCTTGCGGCGGAAGTCGGGGGCGAGCGACGCGCCGACCAGGTAGCGCGGCGCCACGGCCGCCACCACCACCAGGTTTAACTCGCTAAACTCGTCGCAGTTGATCGCTAGGTCGTAATCGCCGGCGACGGCGCGGCGAGCCGCCACGAAAGCGTAGAGCTCGGCCAGATACTCGGGCCGCTCGCCATACAGTGAGAAGCGCGCATCGATATATGGGCAGCCAGCCTCCAGATCGCGCGTCGTCTCGCCGCCGAAGAAGTCCAGCGTCGCGCCGGCGTATTTTTCCTTTAGCCCGCGCAGCAGCGGCGTGGTCAGCACAAAATTGCCGACCTTGTCGGATCCAAACACAGCCAGGTGCGGGTGCGAGCCGAGCGGCTGATCGGTAAATCGTTCCATGGGGCCTTTTGACTCTAATCAGATATCTCTGAATGCTGGTGCGGCTCTCTCATTATACACGCTCCCATCTGCATTAGGTAGCGAGCGAATTTGACAAACCCGCTGGGCACGCCTAGAATGGCCGCTATTACCCAACAGATGATCCTGCTGGCAAACTCGCCAGCTGGGGGTGCGGGGCCGCAGGCCCCCGAGAAATTTCTCT
>DATFXE010000437.1:0-7391 GCA_035258585.1 Roseiflexaceae bacterium
GGCCCCAGCCAGGAAGATCGCCAGGTCGGCGCGCGAAAGCTCGATCGCCTGAGACAGGCCGTCATCGAGCGCGTCCAGGTAGGCCTGGTCGCTAACAGCGTCTTCAAGCGCGATGTCGAGATCACTCTGCTCCTTGTGGAATGGGAAGTTGTTGGCGCCGTGGATGGAAAAGGTGAAGATCGTCTCGTCGCCCGCCAGGATGGAGGCGGTGCCATTGCCCTGGTGAACGTCGCAGTCGACGATCACCACGCGCCGGGCGCGGCCCTCGGCCTGCATGGCCCGCGCCGCGACGGCGCTGTCGTTGAAGACGCAGTAGCCCTCGCCGTGATCGCGGTAGGCGTGATGCGTCCCGCCGGCCAAATTGGCGGCCAGGCCATCCTCAAGCGCCGCGCGGCAGGCCTCGATCGTCGCGCCGGATGAGCGCCGCGAGCGCTCGACCATCTGCGGCGACCAGGGGAAGCCGATCCGCCGGATCTCCTGCGCAGTCAGCTCGCCGGCCTGGCAGCGGCGCAGATATTCCCGATCATGTGCGCGCAGCAGCTCCGTGTCGGTGGCGGCGTGCGGCACACGCAGATGTTCGGGCGGCACGACGGCCGCGGCGACGATGCGCTCGCGCAGCCGGCGATATTTTTCCATCGGAAAGCGGTGACCTTCCGGTAATGGCAGTACGAACGTATCTGAGTAGAACAGCTTCATTCGATCGTGATTCGCACGAACGCGTCGGTGGCGTCGGGGTAGATTCGCAGCTCGTGTATCGCGAAGTCGGCGCACGTGCTGCTGGTCACGCGGGAGAGAATCTCAGTCAGCCGTGGCTTCGGCAAATAGGTGATCTGGCCCAGCCGGCGCGCGTTCTTGTAGTTGCCCAGCGATGTATCGACTTCGGTGATGATATTGAACAGCACATACTTGGTGGAAAGCGCGACCATTTTCGAGATACAGTGCTCGACAAACGCTTCATAGCCGAGCACGCGCGAGACCAGCACGCCCACACTGACCACTAGGTTGAAGCGCCGCGCCGGGGCGAACGACCGGCTGACGAAGTTGGCCTTATGAAACTCGCAGGGCGGCAGGTATTCTTGCCGGCAGAGATCGATAAATGGCTCTACCAGATCTATTCCTAGATAGCTCTGGATCGAGACCTGGCGCAGTCCCGGAAAATCGATCAGATCGCCCATGCCGCAGCCGACATCCAGCATGGCAAGCTGATCGGGTAGCTCGACGCCGTGAAATAGGTGTTGGTAGAACTCCAGATCCTTGTCTTCGGATCGCTCGGCCAGCGCCTGAGACGTACGGCCGTGCCGCCGCAGCAATCGCTCGTAGTAGCGCCTCACCAGCACGCCGCTCAGATCCCATGCTGTCAGCAGAGAGGCTTCCCTGGCAGCCTGAAACAGTCCCTGACGAGGTAGGGCTGATTTTGGCACACGATCCGTGGTATGCATAAGCTCGTTCATTTCTTCAGTTCTTCGAAGAGTGGACCCAGTAGACCCAATCGCACTCTACGGAGTGGCTGAGTCGCACAGGGCGCAGAGGACGCCGACGTTTGCTTTTGCAACTCTCCGATCGCTATGCTCGTGTCACCTAATTATACGCGCTTCTTGCATACTTTGATCCAGCCTGACAACGCCAAGTTGCGGCCAAAATGAGTCGAAGTTCTTACGATCCTGCGAATCGAGGCGCGTAAACCACCAAGACACCAAGACACCAAGGCATGATTAGTAATACCTTGGTGTCTTGGTGTCTTGGTGGTGAGAGGAAGCCTGGCGCGCCACCGTTATCAGGACGCGAACCACTCCTGCCCGGTCTGGAACAGCAAATAGGCGTTGAGCGAGGCGATCACAATCGCAACCGTCCAGGCCAGAATGGTCATCCAGCGTGGGTTGACGAAGCGACCCATCTTGACCTTGTCGCTGGTGAACATCACCAGCGGGATGACCGCAAAGCTCAATTGGAGCGACAGGATAACCTGGCTGAGCACCAGCAGCTCGCCGGTGCCGCGCTCGCCATACAGCGCAGCGACGATCACTGCCGGCACGATTGCGATCGCACGTGTGACCAGGCGGCGCAGCCATGGGCGCATCCGAATGTTGAGGAAGCCTTCCATTACGATCTGCCCGGCCAGCGTGCCGGTCAGCGTCGAGTTCTGGCCCGAGGCCAGCAGGGCCACGGCGAACAGAGTGCTGGCGAAGGTCGCCCCCAGCACCGGCGTCAGCAGCTTGTAGGCGTCGCCAATATCGGCCACGCTGGCGTACTCGGTGCCGTAGAATGCGGCGGCGGCTGTGATCAGGATGGCTGCGTTGATAAAGAAGGCGAACAGCAGCGCCGTGGTCGAGTCGATCGTCGCGAACTTGATCGCCTGGGCCTTGCCCGCGTCGTCGCGCTCATAGTTACGTGTCTGGACGATACTGGAGTGTAAATACAGGTTGTGCGGCATCACCGTCGCCCCCAGGATGCCGATCGCGATATACAGGGCGCCAGGGTTGGTCACGATCTGCGGCGATGGAATCAACCCGCCGAGAATAGCCGCGACCGCCGGCTGCGAGACGATCAGCTCGTACACAAAACATGCGCCGATCAGCAGGATCAACCCGGCAACCAGGCTTTCGACATATCGAAAGCCGCGATTCTGCAAAAATAGCACCACCAGCACATCGGCGGCGGTCAGCAGCACGCCGGCCACCAGCGGTATGCCGAACAGCAGGTTCAGCGCGATCGCCGAGCCGATCACCTCGGCCAGGTCGCAGGCCGCGATCGCGATCTCACAGAGCACCCATAGGACGATGCCAACCGGCCGCGAGAAGTGATCGCGACAAGCCTGCGCCAAATCGCGCCCGGTGGCGATGCCCAACTTGAGTGAGAGATGCTGGAGCAAGATCGCCATGAAGTTCGATATCAGAATCACCGATAGCAGCAGATAGCCGAACTGCGCGCCGCCGGCGAGATCAGTCGCCCAATTGCCCGGGTCCATATAGCCGACCGAGACCATCAGCCCTGGGCCGGCGAATGCCAGCAGCTTACGCCAGAAGCTGCCGGTGGATGGGACATGCACCGAAGCGAATACCTCGGGCAGCGAGGGCATGGAGCGAGCAAGGCGCCAGCCCGAGTCAGGGTTGCCCGATTGGTTTGCGGGCATGGAGCGAGCAAGGCGCCAGCCCGAGTCAGGGTTGCCCGATTGGTTTGTGGTCGTTTCTACCATGGTTTACTAGCTCCTCCAAGTCTCGGCAAACAGCTCGTTTGATGTTTGAAAATAACGTTTTAGTCTTACCTAAATTCCATATGGAGTATACACCCACAACTGTTTGCTGTCAAGTGGGAATTCTGTATTCATGCTACAATAGGCATATGACCATCGACTTCGCCGACATGCTGCGCCGCATGCCCGGCTACGCCCACCAGATCGCGCATGTACAACCGTTGGCGCCGCGTGCAGCCCGCTTTGCTGCGCCCGAGGCGCCGCTGCACGGCCAGCTGGCGGCGGCCCTGGCGGCGCGCGGGATCACCCAGCTGTACGCTCACCAGGCGGTCGCGATCGACGCCGCCCGCTCCGGCGCGCACCTTGGCATCGTCACCGCCACGGCCAGCGGCAAGACGCTGTGCTACCAGCTGCCGGCGATCGAAGCCATCCTGGAAGAGCCGGCCAGCCGGGCACTATTCCTGTTCCCCACCAAGGCGCTGGCGCACGACCAGCTGCGCGCGCTGAATGAGCTACTCTCCGCTTTGGAGACCAAAGACCAAAGACCAAAGACCAGAGACGAAAGCACACCTCACGATTCGCCTTCGTCCTTGGTCCTTGGTCCTTCGTCTGGCATCGGGGCAGCCACGCTGGATGGCGACACGCCGCGTGGCCAGCGCGACGTGGTTCGGAATAGCGCGAGAATTATCTTATCGAACCCCGACATGCTGCACCGATCGGTCCTGCCCAACCATGCGCGCTGGGCCGCACTGCTGCGAAGCCTGCGCTATGTGGTGCTAGACGAATCGCATAGCTATCGCGGCGTGTTCGGCACGCATGTCGCGCTGATCGTGCGGCGGCTGCGGCGCCTATGCGCGCACTACGGCTCCGCGCCGCAGTTTATCTGCTGCTCGGCCACCAGCGCCAACCCGCGCGAGCACCTAGCCGCCCTGGTTGGCGACACAGTGACGCTCATCGACGAGGACGGCGCGCCGCAGGGAGCACGTGAGTTCGTGCTGTGGAACCCGCCACCTTTAGACGAAAGACGAATGACCAAAGACGAAGGTCGGTCTGGCTCCTTTTCGTCCTTCGTCCTTCGTCCTTCGTCGGAGGGCGGGCGGCGGCGAAGCACGAATATCGAGACAGCCAACCTGCTGGCGGCGCTGGTGCGGGCGAATGTCAAGACGCTGGCGTTCACACGCACGCGCCGCGGGGCCGAGCTGGTGCTGCGCTACACCCGCGAGGCGCTGGAGAATAGCGGGTCGCTGCTGGCGCGGCGCGTGGCGGCCTACCGCGCCGGCTACACGCCCGAAGAGCGCCGGCGGCTCGAGCAGGAATTCATGCACGGCGAGCTGCTGGGCCTGGTCAGCACCAATGCCCTGGAGCTGGGTGTGGACATCGGCGGGGTGGACGCGGTGCTGATCGCCGGGTTTCCGGGCACCGTGGCCAGCGCCTGGCAGCAGGCCGGCCGCGGCGGCCGCAGCCAGGGCCGCAGCCTGGCCGCGCTGATCGCGCAGGATGATCCGCTCGATCAGTTCTACATGCGCCACCCCGAGCAGTTCTTCGCGCGGCCACACGAGCACGCCCGCGTGGCGCTGGAGAACCCGTACATTCTGACCGATCAGCTGCGCTGCGCCGCTGGCGAGCTGCCGCTGCACGAGGCCGACGCGCTCTGGTTCGGCCCAACCTTCCCAGCGCTGCGCGACTGGCTGCTGCGCCACGGCGAGCTAGCGCCGCTGGCCGACGGCAGCGCCGCTCTGACGGGCGATCACCCTGCCGCTCGGGTCAACATCCGCAGCGCCGACGGCGACCCGGTGGCGCTGCGCGACGCCGACAGCGGTCGGACGATCGAGCAGCTTAGCGCCACCCGCGCGCCGTTCGAGGTCTATCCCGGCGCGATCTATTTGCACCAGGGCGATGCTTACCTGGTCGGCGCGCTGAACGCTCGCAGCGCTGAAGCCCGCCGCGCCCAGGTCAACTATTACACTCAACCCCGCGAGGAGACCTCGATCGCGATCGAGCGCGTGCAGCAGGAGCGCCAGCTTGGGCCGGCAAAACTCTCCCTTGGCGTGGTCGAGGTCACCCGCCAGGTTATCGGCTACCGGCGCAAGGAGCACTACAGCGAGGCGCTGTTGAGCGAGCACGATCTGTCGCTGCCGCCGCAGGTCTTCCGCACCATCGCAGTCTGGTGGACGGTGCCGGAGGAACTGTGCCGGCGGGTCGAAATGGTCTGCCCCGAGGTAGTGGACGCGCTGCACGCGATGGAGCATGCCTGCATCGGACTGCTGCCGCTGTTCGCGCAGTGCGATCGCGCCGATATCGGCGGGCTATCGCAGGACATGCACCCCGGCACCGGGGCCGCCACGATCTTCGTGTACGACGGCGTGCCGGGCGGCGTAGGGATTGCGCAGCTGGGGTATGAGCAGGCCGAGGAGTGGTGGCAGCAAACTCGCGCGCTGCTGATCGAGTGCCCGTGCGCCGAGGGCTGTCCCGCCTGCATCCAGTCGCCGAAATGCGGCAACGGCAACCAGCACCTCTCCAAGGTCGGCGCCGCCGCGCTGGCGTCGCTGCTGCTGGGCAAGCCCATCGCGAGGCTAGAGGCTGGGGACTTGAGGCTTGCGGCAGAGCGTGCCAAACAAGCCTCCAGCCTCCAGCCTCCAGGCTCCAGCGAAGCCTTGATCGAGGACCTGCGTGGCCGCCTGGCGCGTGCCCGCGCCACGCCGCCGGGGCCGCGCCGTGGCGCGCTACTGGTGGCACTGCGCTACCGGATCGCGGTCGAGCGCACCAACGGCGCATCGGCCGACCTGGCCGCGATCGAGGCCGAGGCGCTCGAGCTGGAGCGCGCCCGCGCCTAGTACCTCAACGGATTTAACTGATTGCGAAGCGGATTTAGACGATAGACGATCGACGATAGGCGGTTGCGACATCGTCCATCGTCGATCGTCTATCGTCCATTCTGTATGAGTATTCCAGCGTGGGCAGCCCGTAGCTTTACGCACTACGAAATCATGAATTGAAACGACAGCATACTATGGTCCGATGCCGCCCGATTCACGAACACACGCTGCCGCGCCGCTTCTCCGCCACGCACATACACACGGTCTAGCTCGTGCCCGCGTACATTCTTGATCCCAGCTGGAAATCGGATGTGCGTGAGACCGATGCCGCGGGCAACTGCCTCCAGGATGCGCACCCGGCCTTTCTCCCAGGTGTTGAAATCGCCCACCAGGATGATCGGCCCTTTGTGATGGCGCAGGTGCTCCTCGAACTGGAGCATCTGGTCGAGAAACGGCTTGCGCAACCTAAAATTGATGCCGTGGCTGTTGAGCACGAGCAGAGTCTGATCTGGCGCGCAATCGGCGCATTCGATCGGGTAGGAGGTACACATCGCCATCTTCGGCGTCTTGGTGACCGGTTCGAGGTAACGCGAGAGCAAGAACAGCGTCTTCATCGAACGCGTGCAGGAGACCGTGCAGACCCCCGTCGGCGCCTCCTGGTTGGGGCGCGTGTAGAAGCTCACCGCCATACCGGCGTCGCGTCCCTTGAAGATATCACGGTGGGTAGCCTCAAGGATGGGATCGTGCCGGAACTCTTGCAGCAAGACCAGCTCGGCGTCGGCGGTGTGTTCGGAGAGAAAGTCATAATAGCGCTGCCGCCGGCCCTTGAAGGTGTTCCAGACGGCGATATTCAGCGGCACGCCTCTTAAGAAGAACTGGCGTTTGGCCTCGGAAGAGATCGAGATATACTGCAATCCTTCGGGAGGCTGTTCGGGGCGTAGGCGATACGCTAGATCGGTAATGCGTCGATGCATGTTCTTTCTCATACTGAGCATAGACGGTTGTCGCTTTACTGTCGGTGTGTGGGGGTTTGGGGCGGGGCTGTGCCCCCAAACCCCCACACTGTAAAGATACTGCTGGCTTACTCAGATGGGAGGTTTGGAGGGCTTTGCCCTCCAAGAAGCATTTGGTTTTGCGCCTGGTGCGGGCGGCAAAGCCGCCCGCACCAGGCGCAAAAAAGAAACGTCTCGGGGCCTGCGGCCCCCGCACCCCCACCTGGCAAGTTTGCCAGCAGTATCCTGTAAAGTTGCCAAGGGCCTTGTCGTAGCGTCTATGCAGTTCCTATGCCATGAACACAATTAGTCCTGCTCGTCATGCCCCTCGCCATGCTGGGTCATGGTCAGCATGCCGTCGGCGCCGGGCATCATCGACTTCGCGACGCGCGG